>JANQSQ010000128.1 GCA_028283985.1 Rhodothermales bacterium
CCTGTATTTAGTAGGATACTCTGATCAAAACCACTTCGCTCAGCGCGTAAATGACATCATGATTCCATCGTTGAAATCAGTGAGAAACACTGCGGATTCGGGGCGTTGCGGACGTGACGCGCCCTTCGGGATGTTGCGAGGGGCGCGCTGGCCGCGTCATTCCTCATTGTGTGGGGCCTGCCACACTGCTTCGTCATTCCTTGCCAGCCCACCCCTCGCAACCTCTGAGCTTTGCGGACTTAATCAGAGTATCCTATAATGTCCGCCCTTTTCAGCATAGCAGCGGTTTTCGTACTTGGCGTCAGCGCACAGTGGATTGCGTGGCGGTATCGCGTGCCCTCCATTTTGTTGTTGCTCACGTTCGGGTTCATCGCCGGTCCGGTCACTGGTATCCTGGATCCGGCTGCGATGCGCGCTGAATGGGTTTTTACGTTTGTGGCGCTTTCGATCGGGATCATTTTGTTCGAGGGGGGGCTGAGTCTGCGCCTCGACGAGTTGCGCGAGGTGGGCGGTGCGGTCGGTCGTCTGATAACCATTGGTGTACTGATCACCTGGATCCTTGCGTCGATTACCTCCCTGTTCCTGCTGAAACTGAGTCTCAGTATTTCCATTCTCATCGGGGCGATTCTGACCGTTACAGGTCCCACGGTCATCGTTCCGATTCTCCAGCATATCCGGCCCAAGGGGCGCGTAGGCGCCCTGGCGAAGTGGGAGGGCATTACCATTGATCCGATCGGTGCGATTCTCGCTGTGCTCGTGCTCGAAGCGCTCGTACTGATCAACGAGACAGGGGCAGGCACGGTGGGCAGTGTGGCGTCGCATGCACTCAAAGGTCTGTTGCTGGAATTTTTTGTCGGCGTCGGGATAGGAGTCGCGGGAGCGGGAATTATTGTTTTTCTGCTCCGTCGTCGCATGGTGCCGGATTATCTCCAGAATCCGATGGCGCTCATGGTAGTCATTGCCGTCTTTGCTATTTCGGATGCGCTGCAGCCGGAAAGCGGTCTTGTGGCCACGACGGCCATGGGTTTCGTGGTGGCTAACCAGCGCCTCGTCGCGGTGCGGCGCATTGTGGAGTTCAAGGAAGACTTGCGGGTTTTGCTGATCGCCGCGCTGTTCGTCATGCTGGCGGCGCAACTCGACCTGGGCGATATACAGTATATCGGCTGGGAGGCCATCGTTTTTCTTCTCATACTCATGCTGCTCGTACGGCCGGCCGCAGTCTTTTTGTCGATGCTCGGTACGCGCCTGTATGTCAAGGAAAAGATGTTTCTGTCCTGGCTGGCGCCCCGCGGCATTGTTGCGGCTGCCGTGGCCTCTCTTTTCACGTTCCGGCTTGCCGAGATATATCCGGAGGAATCGCAATTTATCGTCCCCATCGTATTTCTTGTGATCATCGGCACGGTCGCGATCTATGGTCTTACGATCTCGCCGGTTGCACGCTGGCTGGGGCTTGCGGAACCTAATCCCCAGGGCGTCCTCTTCATTGGAGCCCACGATTGGGCCCGCCACATTGCCAGCGCCCTGGATCAGGCCGGATTCAGCGTGCTTATGGTGGATACCAACCCCAGCAACGTGGCCAGTGCCCGTGAGGCCGGCCTGCATGCGTTGCGTGGCAATGTGTTGTCCGAGTCCATTCTGGACGAGTTGGATCTGAGCGGGATCGGGCGGCTTATCGTGCTTACCCCCAACGATGAAGTCAATTCGCTAACCGTAGTGCGTTTTGCGCAGGTTTTCGACAGTGCCGAAATGTACCAGTTGGCTACGCGAGACAAACAGCGAGGCAAAGATGCGGATGAGAAGCTGGTGCAGCATCTTCGCGGACGGCCTCTATTCGGGACGGGCACCAATCATGCGTCGCTCACTGCGCAATTTTCAGCGGGCGCCACAGTCCAGACGTTCACTATCGAAGATGAGAGTACCTGGTCCAGGCTGGAAGCGAAGTACGGCTCCCGTATGATTCCGCTTTTTGTGGTGCGCGGGAAAAACCAATTGCAAGTGTTTTCCGAAGATGACAGCCTGGTCAGGCCCGATCCGGGCAATGCATTGATAGCGCTCATTGACCCGCCGGCGCGGAAAACAGGTACTGTGGCTGCGCGGTCCGGGGGGGAGGCGGCCCGGTAGCGTGGGGCCCGACGCCATACATATCGATGCGAACACGCGTCTGATCGCCCTGCTTGGCTATCCTGTGGGGCAAACGCTGTCTCCGTTTATTCATAACACGGCTTTTGCGGCCCAGGGCATCAATTTCGCGTTCGCAGCCTTTCCCGTACCCCCCGAACGTATCGGGGATGGGGTGCGCGGGCTTGCGGCGCTGCATTTCGCGGGGGCAGGCGTCACCATTCCTCACAAGCAGGCCGTACTTCCTTATCTGGATGAATTGTCTCCGCGGGCACGCGCTGTCGGTGCTTCAAACATGATTGTGCGCCGCCCTGACGGCACGCTTTTCGGGGATAATACGGATCTGACCGGTTTTCTGGCCCCGCTTCTTCCCCTGACGGATCGGCTCCGGGGCGCCGATATGGCCGTGCTTGGCGCCGGAGGCGCGGCACGGGCTGTCGCCTACGCGCTGCTCGTTACGTTTCGTCCAAAGCGCCTTACGCTTATTGCACGGACCTCTTCAAAGGCGGACATGCTGGCAACCGATCTGACTGCATTCGACGAGCGCAACGCCCTTGAAGTACACGCCTTTTCGACTGCCCGGGCCGCGGTGCGCGGTGCGCGGCTTGTGGTGAACACGACCCCGGTAGGTATGTATCCTGCGGTGGATGATTCTCCGTGGAATGACGCCGATGATTTTGGCGATGACCATATCGTGTACGACATCGTGTACAATCCCGAAGAAACACGCCTGCTCAACGATGCCGCAAGCCGGGGCGCTGTCACGATCGGGGGGCTTGATATGCTCGTGGAGCAGGCTGCTGCGGCCTACGTGCAATGGACCGGACACGAGATGCCTGTGGATGTGGTCAAGGAGGCTTTGCGCAGACGGTCGGAGATGCTGCATCGTTGACGGAGAACGGCATGCTGAAGCTCGATACCATCGAGATGCGCGAGATCCGGTTACCGCTGAAGCAGCCGTTCGTGACAGCTTCCGGTATACAGGACACCCGGCGCATTTTGTTGCTGGAGATAGGCGCGCGCACCGGGGAAACGGCATGGAGCGAATGTGTGGCGCAGGAGACGCCGCACTACAGTCCTGAAACGATCGATACGGCATGGTTCGCCATTCGGGAATGGTTCGTTCCGGCGCTCAAAGGGCACGATATCCGTACTCCCTCGGATGTACTCATCCCGCTTCGTGCATTCCGCGGCCACCGGATGGCGAAGGCGGCACTGGAAATGGCTTGCTGGAATCTTGGAGCGCAGCGGATGAACACATCGCTTGCCGCGCTCCTTGGGGGCACGCAGCGCCGTGTCCCTGCCGGCATTGCGCTCGGCATGCAGCCAAAGGAATCCCTGCTCGTAGAACGTGTGCAGGATAGTCTCGGGCAGGGATACCGGAATGTGAAGATAAAGATCGGACCGGGCGCCGATGTGCGCTGCGTCGAAGCCATCCGGTCGGAAATTGGCGCGGACGTTCCGCTTTCCGTGGATGCGAATGCTTCCTACACACTTGCCGATATCGAACTTCTGCGCACCCTCGATGGGTATGGATTAACCATGATCGAGCAGCCCCTTGCGCAGGACGACCTCGTTCGTCACGCTGCCTTGCAGGCGCAGCTTTCCACGCCTGTTTGTCTCGATGAATCCATTACCGGTCCGGATCGGGTGGAAGACATGGTTCAGCTTCGCAGCGGGCGTATCGTCAATGTGAAGCCCGGCCGCGTGGGCGGATTGTCCGAAGCGATCTCGATTCATGATGTGTGCCGCGAGCATCATCTCGACGCCTGGGTTGGCGGCATGCTCGAAACGGGCATAGGGCGCGCATATAATGTGGCCCTGGCCTCTCTTCCCGGCTTTACGCTGCCGGGCGATCTTTCTCCGAGCAGCCGCTACTGGGCATCCGATATCGTGCAGCCGGAGTGGACCATGTCTCCCGATGGCTTTGTGGAGGCGCCTTTGGACCGCACAGGATTGGGCGTCGAGGCGGATCGCGATCGGATTGACGACCTCACATGCCGTCTCGAACGGCTGGCGTGGTGAGATGCATGCTCAGGGGCCGTCCGTTTCCTGGCGCCCCATGCGGTTTGCCTGTCGCGTCAGGATGGTTATGAACGCAAAGCCTGCCGCCGCCAGCAGTACGACCATCCAGAACGGCTCGCCTTCTCCGGGCATCCGAAGCGCGTGTTCAGCGGTTTGCCATGGCCAGAGCGCCCGCAGTGCGCCAATCATCAAGCCCACGAGCGCCGCCATGGTCAGGTCGGCGTGTTGTCTGAGCAGGTGGTTGAGCAAGCGAGAGAACAACCCCAATCCGGTGATCGCTCCAGCGGCAAACAGCGCAATATATCCGATATTTCCGTCATTCAATGCATGCAGCGTCACTTCATACATGCCCATTGCCTTGAGGAGGAATGCCCCGGAAACGCCAGGCAGGATCATTGCGCAAATGGCTGTGGCTGCGGAGGCGAACACACGGATGCCTGAAGGCTCCAGCGTATCTCCTGATACAGGAATGCCCGTGAGAAAGAACGCGGCGGCGCAGGTCCCCACGAGCATGCACAGCACGGACATGTTCCTGCGCCCGATCCGTTTCCACGGTACCCCGACGGATCCTGCCACCAGGCCCAGGAACAGTCCAAGCGTCTCATGAGGCCGGGTTTCGAGCAGGGTCGGGATGACTTTGGCCCCGACAAGAAGCGCTGCGCCTATTCCTGCCGCAAGCGGCAGGACGAGTCCCCATTCAAGGCGGGCGCCATGCCGGCGCATTTCTCCGAGCCGGCCTTTGACCAGAGAGGTCAGCATCGAAAATCCATGGCTGATCGCGGCAATCAGCCGGGGATAAATACCGACGATGAATGCGATCGTGCCGCCGCTGACACCGGGAATGATATCGGCGGCGCCCATCAGAAGGCCCTGCACGACATGTGTCAGGCTTTCGCGGAGGTTATACCCGCGGCGCAGGCCCATTTCCCAATCCCAGCATGTGTCGGATTTGTGCGTCGCGCCACATATCCGGACAGGCGCGCTGCAATTCCTCTTTCATATTCGGATCCATCCGAAAAGCCATCTTGAGCGAGTGCATGCTTTCGTCTGTGCGGTCCAGCGCAAACAATACTCTCGCCTGTAGAAAGTACACGCCGGCGTCGGGATGCAGTGCGAGAGCCTTTTGATAGGCATCGAGTGCAGATTCGGGATGGCCCGTCTCGAAATAGGTTTCGGCCAGATCCAACCAGGCATCCCTGTTTTTGGGATGGGTGGATACGATGTGCTTGTATGTCTTCAGCGCTTCCGCAACGTTTCCTGCATTATACAAGCAATCCGCTTTGGCATGCCAGAATTCTCCGATATCCGGTTTCAGCGCCAGCGCCCGGTCGAACAGCGCCAGCGCTTCCTCGTGCCGTTCGAGCGCATCCAGGCAGCATCCCATACCGTACCAGGCTTCGGGATGCGCTTCGTCCTGCCGAATGACTTGCTCGAAATATCTGAAGGCCTGCAGGTAATCTTCCATTTCCTCGAACGCGAGTCCGAGGTTGTACCAGGTGGCTGGATCGCCGCCTTCCAGTTCAATGACTTTCCGGTAGCTTTCTATGGCTTCTTCAGGACGGCCTATGTTGGCCAGTGCGTTGCCCCGGTTATACCACGCCGAGGCGAAATCGTCCTGTATGGCAATGGCCATATCGTAGGAATCCACGGCGGTTTCGAAGCGGGACATCCGGCTGAGCACGATGCCCCGGTTGTACCAGGCGTCCTGCGAGTAGGGCTCGATGTCGATATGCCGTTCGTAGCAGACAATGCTTTCCGCGTCTTTTTCGAGGCAATCGTAGCAGAATCCGAGTTCGTACCAGACTTCGGGGTGCTCGGGGTTCAGTTCCGCGCATTGCCGGAAAGACGTAACGGCGTCCTGCAGCGAGTTCAGGTGTTCGAGCGCTACACCACGATTGAAGAAGGCTTCGTCATTGATCGGATCGATCCGGATGGCCTCTCCGTATGCTTCCAGTGCTTCCTGGCTGCGGCCCAGCGCATTGAGTGTGATTCCCCGGTTGACGTGGGTTTCCGAGTCGACCGGATTCAATGTAAGCGCCTTGTCGTAAGCCTCCAGGGCTTCCTTGTGACGTTCGAGGTTGTTCAGGAGAATGCCGCGCCGCATCCAGGCATCCGAGGAGTGGGACATGATGCCCAGCAAGCGGTCAATGACGCTCAGCGCATCTTCGTAGCGGCCCTGTTCGAAGTAGTAATTGGCGATATCTTCCAGCGAATCCGAGTCGAGCCAGGCGGGCGCGTTCCCTTCATAAGCGGAAAGCAATGCGTTCATTCGCCCTTCGTCGGCAGGCTCGTCGAAGTCCTCGAACTCGAAGTCAAACATGCTCATGCCGGCGCAGAAATACTGGTTGCAGGGAGTGTGCGGACGCGGGCAGGATGGCGCCGGACACGAAAGAATAAAAGATGCAGCGAAAAAAAAGTTCGCCGTATTATAGCAGGGTACTATCCAATTTACAAAGAGTTCGCTTTGTCCGGATAAGGAATGCAGGTGGAAGCAGAGGGGCGCTTCCCGCTCGCACTGCCCCGAATCCGCGGCGTTTCCCGCTGCATAGTCTTAACAGGCCCTAATTCCAACGATGCAATTGTAATATCTTTTACGCACGAACGTGAAGCGCTGATCGAAGCGGTTTTGATCAGAGTATCCTTCAAATCGTTCTGCAGGGACTGAAAACGGCCGATGATTTTCGTAACGATCGAGGGCGTCGACGGCGCCGGGAAAAGCACCCAGGCCGCTCGGCTGGTGAGTCAACTGGTAGACGAGGGATACGATGTCGAGTTCTTTCGGGAGCCCGGCGGCGCCCCGCTTTCCGAGCATATCCGGACCATCCTTCTCGATTCCAACTTTGAGATCGGTCCCTTGCCGGAATTGTTGCTGTTTTCTGCCGCGAGGGCGCAGCTTGTGGAAGAATGCATTCGTCCGGCGCTGGACGAAGGCAAGGTAGTGGTGTGTGACCGGTTTTACGATTCGACGACCGCGTACCAGGGTGCGGGTCGCGGGATTGCCGATCCGGATTGGGTATCGTCTCTGAATGTGCGGGTCGCGGGTGGTCTCCGGCCGGACCGGACCTGGTTGCTTTCGCTTCCCCCCGAAGAGGCCTTGCGGCGCCGCGCCCAGCGGTTGCCCACATCGCTTTTTGGTACTGTTTCCGTTCCCCACGAACAGGCATTGCGAACGGAACCGGATCGGATGGAGCAGTCCGGGCAGGCATTCTACGACCGGGTAGCGAAAGCATTCGACGAACTGGCGGCGGCCGAACCGGATCGCATAGTGCGCCTGAATGGTACGTTGAGCGAGGGCGAACTCGCCGAAAGGATTTGGCGCGGCACCCGGGATTTGCTGGCCCAGCGGGCAGGTACCTGAGCGGATCCGTCGGACGCGGCATGATCTCGAACCTTCGCATGTCTTTTTCGGAACCGCATCTCCCCGGCGGCGGTTGAGAGGATAGTCAGGCCGTTCGTACGCTTCCGCATTGCCCTATGTCCGTTCCGCCCCAGCAAATGGAAGAAGTTCGTCGTTTATTCGGCGCTTTTCTCCGGCAACGCGGCCGCAGGCAAACCCCGGAGCGTTTTCTGGTTCTCGAGGAAATTTACGCTACGAACGATCATGTGGACGCCGACGAACTCTACATCCGGTTGAAAGACGGCGGGCACCGGGTAAGTCGCGCGACCGTATACAACACGCTGGAACTGTTGATGGATTGCGATCTTGTGGTTCGGCACCAGTTCGGAAGAAATCAGGCGAAATACGAACGGGCCTTCAGTTATTGGCAGCACGACCATCTGATTTGCATGGACTGCAATGAGTTGTTCGAATTCTGCGATCCGCGCATACAGAGCATCCAGGAAATGGTCGCGGACATATATCAGTTCGATATCAAGCATCACTCGCTCAATATGTATGGGCGGTGCGCGCGGGAGCATTGCCCGAACAAAGCGGCTGTCGCACAGGAGGCGTGACCAGGAACGTACCACTGCATCTTGACGTTGCACCAAATTGGGAATATATTATGCAGGATACGCCTGTGAGCCAAACCCCCGTACCCTCGTCTTTTCTCCCTTTGTGAAACAATTCGCCTTCATAGTGCTTGCAGCGGTGGCGTCGGGAAGCCTTCTCGGTTTCAATACGCTTTCTTTCGATGCGGCGTCGGAGGCGCGCGCTCAATTAGCCCATGTCAGCGGCTTCAAGGCGCTTCGTTTTGACGTAGTGCTGGATGAAGAAGGAGTGCCTGTAGTGGAATGGGCTGCAGAGTCCGAAGACGATCTGGACTACTATGAGGTGGAAGTGAGTGCGGAATCAGGCGCCAGGACAAGAGTAGTCGAGGTGGAGCCGCTTGGCGTGCGTCACCCCTATGTTTTTCGCGATGACGATCTGTACAAGGGGGCTGAAGTAGTTCAGTACACGTTGTATGCCGTACTGGACGATGGGGGGCGACAGGTTGTAGGCTCAAAGCAGATCGCCTATACGCCGACGGCGGTTCGGCGCACATGGGGTAGTATCAAGGCCATGTTTCAGTGAGACGAGGATCTCTCGCAGATACTTCGTCCGCAATCTTTTCATGCTCGGCGTATGGCGCGCAGGCTCATCATGTCACCGGAGCGCGTGCAGCGTATGCTGGTGAGGCTTTCCTGCGAGATTGTCGAACGCAACCGTGGAGCGTCCAACGTGGAGCTGGTTGGCATCCGTCGCCGCGGCAGCGCTGTAGCAGCGGCGATTGCTCGTGAGATGGGAGTGCTTGAAGGCCGTACGTTTGAGGTAAACGATCTGGATGTGTCCGCATACAGGGATGACCGGGATCCTCGCGAAGAGATTGCAGACATGTCCCGGATGGCGCGTGAGATTGCAGACCGGGATGTCGTACTGGTGGACGATGTGCTGTTTACGGGGCGAACGGCCCGCGCCGCCCTGGATGCGCTTGTGCACTACGGACGCCCGAGGAGCGTACAGATGGTTGTGCTTGTTGACCGGGGGCATAGGGAGTATCCGATTCAGCCCGATTACATAGGTCTTTTTCTCCAGACGAAACATCGTGAGCGGGTAGATGTGGACGTGAACGACGGGTTCACGATCCATGTGGTGGAATAGTTTGCATTTCTCTCGTATTTATTTTTTATAGTTTACACTATCGTTGTTAATCGGTGCTTTGGGCCCGATTTACACCCCCCTTGATAATCCCCCATAACCCATGTATATACACGACCGATGCCGTTCGATTGCGTTCGCGCGATACGTTTCAATTTTCTGTCTGGCGCTGTTTGTTGCCTTGTGGGCAGCACCGGTTCATGCACAGTCGACCGGTACTGTTACAGGTACGGTGGTTGACGCCTCGGACACGCATCCGGTGGAAGCAGTGGAAGTGTATATCACCGGTCTGGACGCCATCGTATATACGGACGCAGAAGGGACGTTCAGTTTCTCTTTTGTACCGGCGGGCGAGCAGACTATGAGAATCTCTTTTATCGGCTACTCCACACTTGTACGCGAGGTTATGGTGAGTGCCGGGGAGACCACGGAATTATCGTTGCGGATCACGCCCACGGTGCTGAAACTTGACGAAGTGGTAGTGACCGGCACATCCGTCGAGGAATTTCCTATTGATCTACCCTATGCTGTCACCGCGGTGGATCGGGCGGCCCTGGCGGAACAGGGGGCTCCGCAACTTGTCGAACTTTTCAAAAATCTTGGTGTATCCCACGGCGTGATCGGTGAGCGGCAAAGCTGGTACAATAGCACAGGACCGCCTGCCTCCGTGCAGGAAACCGTAGCCAGCGTAAATCTCCGCGGCCTGGGGCCTTCCCGTACGCTGGTGCTGTTCAACGGGCGCCGGCAGGTATATGTCCCGGCGCGTCTGATCGGTGGCCGCTTCGTAGATGTGAATGCTGTGCCCGCCATCGCGATCAGTCGTATAGAGGTCCTGAAAGAGGGGGCCTCCGCCGTGTATGGATCCGATGCGGTGGCTGGCGTCGCCAATTTTGTGACGCGCAGCGATTTCGAGGGCCTGGAAGTCGCCACCTCTCACGAGTATTATGCCGACGCCGGCGACACGTATGCCGGCGCGATCTGGGGGGGGGATGTCGCCGGGGCCCATGCGGTGTTTGCTGCGGAAATGATGTATCGCCAGGAGTTGAGAGTCTCGGAGCGGCCATGGTCCTTGCGCCCGTTTCCGCAGGCCGGAGGTTGGTCGTACACCGGCAATCCCGGCGCATTTTACAGGCCCTCGCTGACGGGGAGAGAAGACGCGAATGCCTTCGTAAACGAACTCGTCGACGCCCATGGCGATGCGGAAAGACGATTTCTCGATCCCCGTTGCGTGGATTTTGGCGGCCATATCGAAGCCGCCACGTGCCGTTTCCGCTATGCGCCCTGGGATAACCTGATCGAAAAAAGCAGGCATATCCGGGCTTTCGGAGAGATCAATGGGAATTTCGGCGACCAATCCGGTTACCGCATCGAGGGGCTATGGGCTCAGGCCGTATCGCCGGACTGGCTGACTACCCCGTCGTTTCCGCCTATTTCTCCGTATGACGGTACACAGATCGTTCCGTCCGGCAACCCCGGGCGGCAAGCGTTTTGCGGCATGTATGCGGATCGTGTGGGTTTCGCTTCCGGCGCCGAATGTCTTGATGACGACTGGTATTTCTTTGGCCGTCTCGTAGGAAACAGTGGTCCCGGGCGCACATTATCCCGCGCGTCCGGCACACAGCGTATTTCCGCCTCGGTCGATCATGTGTTCGAGGCATTCGGCGGCCGGAACGCCAAGATTGATGTGGGCGTCAGCTACTCGCGCGCTTCGAACAACGTGAATCTTCCGGCGGAATACGCGTACCGGAAATTTCTTGCCTTCCGCGGTTTCGGCGGCCCCGATTGCGGCGTGGATGTGGAGGTAGACCGCATGGCTCCTTCCGGGATGCGGCTTGGCGCGCTCAATGGAGCCGTACCGGGTCAGGGATCGTGCATGTATTACAATCCATTCAGCAATGCACTCCCGTCTTCCGTGCAGCCCGGCGCCGCGTTTCATGGTGTAGCGAATCCCGATCATGCCGGAAATCTGGCGAATAGTCCTGCGTTAATCGGCTGGATCAACGAGGAGGTGGACCTGGAGAACAAGGCGCAGTTGTTCGTGGCCGACGCCGTATTGACCGGGGGTCTGGTCGAGGGGCTTGCGGCGTATGCAGTCGGGTATCAGTTTCGCCGGACCGCCGTGTCCGCCACGCCGAACGATCCGGCCAATCAGAACACGAATCCTTGTGCGGTGCCTGGAGACGTCGGTTGCAGGGACAAGGTTGGCCCCTATACGTTCACCACCGGGTATTATCCCTACGACGATGCGCGCAATGTGCATCGGTTTTTTGCCGAAGTTCCGTTTACGGTAGGCGCGCGTTTCGACGCGCAGGTTGCCGCAAACTATGAATTTCACGAAATCGTAAGCAGTTTCGATCCCAAGCTGGCACTGCGTGTACAGGCGACGGATGAATTGACTTTCCGCGGCTCGGTGCAGTCTACGCTTCGGGTGCCGTCGGTGGACGAGCTGAATGAAGACCGGGCTACAGGGCTTGATTGGGTTGCGGAAACGGGGACCTACAAACCGATCGACACGTTCGGAAACGCCGATCTGAAACCCGAGCGGGCGCTGACATACAATATCGGCGCGGCATTCTCCAGTGATCATGTCCGTGCGACCCTCGATTACTGGTCCTACAATTTCAGGGACGCCATCGGCGTGTTGCCGCATGGCGGGATTACGGCACTGTATAACGAACCCCAAACCCGTGCGGCGGTGCAGGAATACATTACGTGCCCTGGCGGCGCATCGGGCTGCGAACCCCAGCTTATTGAGCGTGTCCGCGTAAACGCTGTCAACTGGCCGGGGATTACCACTTCCGGTATTGATTGGCACCTCAGTAGTCGCTTCCCTGCCGGGGCGGGGGTCCTTTCAGGAGGCTTCGAGGGCACGGTTACCCGCTCCTACTATGTGAAGGCGCTGGAGGTGAACGGTGTGGAATTGGCAAGTGGTCAGGAGGGCGCCGGTTACCTGAACCGGTACAATCCGTCGGCGCCGCCCATTCCGAAGTGGAAATCCAGGGCAAACATCGGCTACCACAGGAGTCTCTACTCACTGGTCAGCTACCTGAATTACATTCCTTCCTATATCAATGCGGCCGAGCCGGACGACTCGGATTCCCGGACCATCGATTCGTTCGTAACCCTGGATGTGAGCGTATACCGGCACCTCCCCGGCGGGTTCGATGTGACGTTGTCCGCGCTCAATCTGCTGGATACGGATCCGCCTTTCGTCAATTGGGAATCTGCATTCGACGGCTTTACGCACAGCCCCAAGGGGCGGCGTCTGAAGTTGTCAATTACCTGGCATCTTGAGGAAGGACATTGACGCCGAAACTTCGGGCGAACCGGACTTAATCAGAGTATCCTCTACATCGTTTCGTCGGCGGAAGGGCCGTACATGCCCGGAATCGCAATGTCGCACATGCGCAGGTAGACGCCGAGTTGGGCGCGGTGATGGATGAGGTGGTTCAGGACAAAACTGCGGAATACGACGCCTTTCGGCATGGTGAAGTGAATCCGGTCCCCTGCCTTCAGGGTCCAGGGTTCAAGGAAAGTGTCGGCCGATGCGCTTTCCAGTGCGAGGCGGGCTTCCGAGGCTGCTTTGTCGAATGCGGCAAGGATTTCGTCCCTGTTTTCGGGGATCCATGGTTCGAACGGTTGCGCCAGATCCAGTTCATCCATCCGGAACGTCGGGGCAGTCCATGTGGGCAGGTTGGCCACATGGGAGGCAAGTTCCCGCAGCGTCCAGGATTTTTCGTGAGGGCGATAGTCCAGACATTCGTCAGGCGCCAATGCAAGCATTTTTCGGGTGTTTTCGATCTCGTGATCGAATTCGGGAAGCAACGCGGCGCCGTTCATGGGTATTCTCCTTGGGAATGGGGATGATGAATGGTTAAAGTGAGAGCGGGGGTAGAGGCTATACGTTTCGCGTATGCGCCGTCATAGCCCGACTCCCGGTTCGTTTTCTTCGAATCGAAACGGAAAAGGTCTGTCGGGTTCAGGCTGTTCGGCCTGCCAGGTATGAAGGCGCACCTCGAATCCGGCGCGCACACGCGTTCCGGGAGCAGGACTCTGGCGTAACACGATAACGTCGGGTGCGTTCGGATCGGAGAGGCTGTCCGGCGCACCGATCACAATAGAGCGCAATTGCAAAGCAAGCAGGCTGTCTTGCGCCTGATGTACGCCAAGACCGGTGATGTCCGGTATCGTGCTGTAGCCTATGCCGAGACCTGTACTGTACCACAACGATATGGAAGCTCCTTCCGTAAGGGTATCTCCGGCGGGTGGATTCTGCCCGGTCACGGTATTGCGATGAGGGGCCGGGATGGAATCGGGCAATGTTTCTTCGATGTGCAAGCCCTGTGCGCGTAACCGGTTTACGGCCTCGCGAAGAGAAAGGCCGACCACGTCAGAGACCACCACATGCCGCAATTCCCCGCTGTTGATCGTCAGGTACACGTGCCGCTCCGGCTTTACGAGCGCAGATGCGGGAGGGTTTTGATCCACGACCACGTCGCGCGCGAAGGCCGGATTGTACTGCTGCACGATACGTTCAACATGCAGTCCAAGTGCTTCGAGGTCGTTTCTCGCCTGTTCGTACGGCCGATTGATTACATTGGGGACCCGTAGATGGGCCCCCTGTCTTGTGAGCCTCGGCATAAGCAGGTCGTTGACGAGCACATAACCGGCTCCAAGGAAGGCCGCCAACAGGATCAGGCCTCCCCACCAGTACGGATTGCGCAGAAGCGCCCGGATGTACGACCCCGTTTTTAAAAGCAAGCGTTTGGCGGTTTCCGGCAGCATGATCCGGGATTTTGCAGGGTATTACGGGTTTTGGCGCAACAAGGTACGCAATGCTGTTTTCTCCGGTTCATACGGATGAACGCCGTTCATGTGCCGGTTGGCGCCGCGCGTTCTTCTCAACACACATTTCATAAATACAAGGTTGGAACTACCGGCTTGCATTACCGTGTAAGGTAGCCGGAGTGTGCGCTGACAGCCTCTTGACATCGAGAGATTGTTGGCGTATTTTTTCTGTCCGTGCTTTTTTCGGGGCCGTATTGCGATTAGACCCTGATTTCTGCACGGTGGCTGGTTGACCGGTTCGCTTTTTTCAGGAGGCGGGAGCGTCTTCAGCCATGTTCTTTGATGAGAATGGAAGCATAGCGAGTCCCGTTGATTCCTGTGCGTCGGGCAAACGACGCGCATGATGAGACAGACAAATACGAGTCAAGCAGATCATTCAACTTCATTACTATGGAGAGTTTGATCCTGGCTCAGGACGAACGCTGGCGGCGGGC
>JANQSQ010000644.1 GCA_028283985.1 Rhodothermales bacterium
CAAAGGGGATTATATACAAAAGTTGCCAAAGGGCTTCGTAGTCATTTGCTGTCCAACATGGTGTGCAGGTTGCTTGGGGCGTGATTCTCCATTAGAGATGGCAGAAAGTATACATAAAAAACACTAATTAGTCCCCCAATTACTATGAAATCTACACAATAATTTGGCATAATATGTAATGGTGAGGGCCGGGCGGGCCATGACGGAGTGAACGCGGGCAGGCCGAGTCGTTTCCCTCTATATGCGCGGAGAGTAAAGGCCAAGGCGGGTGAAGGAGCCAGGTAGCCGAACCAGAGCCGAAGAAACAAACGGAGGCTTGGCAACTTGTTATAAGGAATAGTTGAACCCGGTGCATGAAAGCTGCCAAGTCAAAGAATATCCCTTCTTGCTACCTCCCGGGCTATGCAAGAGCCCAGGCCATCAACCCGGAGATGGCCGCCAACTACATCGCCCATACGCAGATCGGAGACCCCGACGCCGATGCGGTGATCGAACAGATGGCTTCCCTGGACCGGGGAACGTCGGCGCGATTATTCAAATTAGGGTTGAATACGGAAGACCCCGGGGAGAGGGAACACGTTCTGCGCGATGTGCCATCCGCGCTATCGGATTTCCTGAGTACGTTGGACACACCGCCCGATTGGGTTGATCTGTCGGCCTATACCCCGGGCATCCGCATGTTCCACAGAAACTCGAGTCTGGTTCTCGGAGCCTTCGTGGGAGGCGTTTTGGTAGAAGGCTTTTCTACGAATATCAGCAAGTCTTTCTTCATAACGGGGCGGGTGCGCGAACACGGCGTCAGGCGTTTGAGACAGAATAACCGGCACATGATCGAGATATTCATGCCTGGCGGGCTGGACCGAATCGGGGACGGCTGGAAGTTGTCTGTCCGTATCCGGCTGGTCCACGCACAGATCAGGCACCTGCTGAAAAACTCGGACGAGTGGGATACTGAAGCGTGGGGCGTTCCAATCAGTGCAGCGCATATGGGGTTCTCCGCCGCCGCTTTTTCGGCAAGATTACTGAAGCATTTGAAAAGCCTGGGCGCCGAATTCAACGACGAAGAACGCGAGAGTTTCATGAAGGTCTGGCGCCATTCGGGGTTTTTGATGGGTGTTCCCGAGACCATTTTGTTTCACAAGGAGCATGATGCGCTGAAATTATTCGAGATTGGAAGGATATGCGAGCCCGCCAACGAGTTGGAGGCGATCGCGATGGCGAATGCACTGATCAACTCCGCCCCATTGGTTATAGGAGTTAACGATCCGGCCGGGCGTCGTGAACTGGCGCGGTACGTATACCGTATATCTCGAGCGCTTATCGGGAATGTTCTTGCCGACGAATTGCGTTATCCCGCGAATCGGTCCTTTGGAGTGCTGGAATGGTTTCGGTTGCAGTCCCGTTATACCCAAATGATGAACAGGTTATTTCCAAAACGCAATCAGGATAACAACTTCTCCCAATTCACCTCCCTGCTCGAGGCCTCGGCATTCGATATGGCGGGCATAAGCTACAGGCTTCCTGACGCTGTGTATGCGGAAGAATCCAGGCAATGGTGAGGCCATCGAGCCGGAAACGGGACAAACAAAGGGGATTATATACAAAAGTTGCCAAAGGGCTTCGTAGTCATTTGCTGTCCAACATGGTGTGCAGGTTGCTTGGGGCGTGATTCTCCATTA
>JANQSQ010000648.1 GCA_028283985.1 Rhodothermales bacterium
AGAACAACTGACCGCCCCGCAGCCCACCGTGGCCGTGCTGGCGTACGGCGGCGCGCTGGCTTTCGAGAACGACGACGCCCTGTCTGAAGCGGTCGACGGGTATCATACGCTCCTCGATACACTGGCCACCCGGGGCATACGCTGCGTACTCGTCTCTCCCATCCCGCATGACGAGCATAGGTCGCCCAATCCGAACGCGGCGGCACTGAACGAACAGCTTGCCGCCGTACGGGACGCCTTCAGAGATATCGCTGCCGTACGAGAGTGCGGATGGGTCGATCTCTTCGACGCCATGGCGGACGAATACGAACAGGCGGCACAGCAAGGCAGCGCCGGGCTTACCGAAAACGGCGTGCACCTGAACGAAGCCGGGTACCGGGCAATGGCCCGCCGCCTCATCGAGGCGATGGAACCGCTGCCTCCCGACCTTTCCGCCGATCTTGCGCTGGACCTCGATACCGGGGAAATCACTGGCGGAACACCCTACGGAAGCGGCGAACAGGAAACCGGCACCTATGCGATCGTCCCGAACCGCCTGCCCTACCCTGGCGAGGCCCGGAACGTGGTCATTGCGGGGCTGTCGAGGGGAACGTACCGGCTGACTTCGGATGGACAAACCCTAACCGTTGGTCCGGCGCGCACATGGCAGGAAGGAATCGCCGTATACTATCCCGCGGAAATCGAACAACTGACCGCCCTGCGCCGCGCCATCGTCGAAAAGAACCGGTTGTATTTCCGCCAGTACCGCCCGCAGAACGAAACCTACCTCGTGGGATTTCGCCAATACGAACAGGGACAGAACGCTCCGGAACTCACCGAACTGGACCCGATCATTCACGAAAAGGAAAACGAAATCGGCAGGCTGCGCATGGGGCGCCCCATCGTTTTCACGTTGACCCGCGAGTAACATGCAACGATTTCTTCTGGCCGCGGCCGGCCTTGCGATCACTCCCTCGCTGGCTGCACAGCCCAACCTGACCAATATCCCGGATCCCGATCCGGCGGCCCAGATGGCTGCGTTGCATGTAGCGGAGGGATTCGAAATCAACCTTTTCGCCTCCGATCCCATGATCGACCCGCCTATCCAGATGGCGTGGGACGAACGGGGAAGATTGTTCGTGGCGACCAGCGCATCCTACCCCCAGCCCGTACCGGGGCAAGCGGCCAACGACAAGATATTCATCCTCGAAGACACGGACGGCGACGGGCAGGCGGACCGCTCCATCCTGTTCGCCGACAGCCTGCTCACTCCCACGGGCGTGCTTCCCGGCGACGGCGGCGTATATGTGGCCAATTCCACGGAAATCCTGCACCTGCGCGACACCGACGGCGACGGACGGGCCGACCGCCGGCGCGTGGTGCTTTCGGGGTTCGGGGCGGACGACACCCACCATATCATCCACCGCTTTTTGTGGGGGCCCGACGGGCTGTTTTATCTGAATCAGTCCGTCTATATATACAGCCACATCGAAACGCCCTGGGGCGTGCGCCGCCTCAGGCAGGGCGGCATCTGGCAATTCGAGCCTCCCTCCCTGAAACTGAATGTGCTGGCCCGCGGCATGTGGAACTCGTGGGGGTACGATTTCGACCGGTGGGGCCAGTCGTTCGCGACCGACGGCGCCGGCGGCGAGGGGGTGTATTTCATCTTTCCGCACGCGGCCTATCGGCCCGCCTATGGAGCCGAGCGCACGCTCACAGGCCTGAATCCCCAGCAGCCTAAATTGTCGGGGCTGGCATTTATATCCGGAAGACATTTCCCCGACTCCCTGAGCGGCCAGCTCATCACCAGCGACTTCCGCGCCAACCGGGTCAAACGCTTTGCGCTGACAGAGGACGGCAGCGGCTTTCTCTCCGAAGAGCAGGAGGACCTGATCTGGACGGATCACGTGGCGTTCCGGCCCGTGGACGTCAATGTGGGACCGGACGGGGCCCTGTATCTCGCCGACTGGTACAACCCGATCATCCAGCACGGCGAGGTGGATTTCCGGGATCCGCGCCGCGATCACAAGCATGGACGAATCTGGCGCATCACCGCCAAAGGACAGCCGCCGCTGGAACCGCCGGCCCTGTACGATGCATCCGTAGAAGACCTGCTGGCGGCGCTCCGCGCGCCGGAAGACTGGACGCGCCGACAGGCCATACGCCTCCTTCGCGAACGCGGCGCCGAAGTGGTCAAACCGTCGCTGGACGCGCATGTGCGCCGGATCGACCGCAATGCGCCGGGCGCCGTCCATGAACTGGTGGAAATGCTCTGGACATACCAGGCTATCGGGGACATGAACCCGGACCTGCTCCGCGAAACGCTTGCGCTGAAAGATCACCGGGCGCGAGCCGCGGCCGCGCGCGTACTGGGGCATTTCCAGGACCAGGTCCCCGACACGGATGTAATCCTGGCTGCATTGATCGAAGACGAACACCCCCGCGTGCGCAGGGAGGCCGTGCATGTACTGGGCGAACGGGGTACGGTCGGCGGCGCCGAAGCCGGAGCCCGCGCCGCACCCGTAGCGCTGCGGGTCCTTGACCGCCCCATGGACGATTTTCTGGATTACGCCTTGTGGCACGCTATCCAGAGGCTGGAACCGCACTGGATGCCGCGTTTCCATGAAGACAGCACCTTCCTCGGTACAGATCTGCGGCACATCGCGTTCGCCTTGCAGACGGCGGAAGCGCCGGAAGCGGCGGCGCGTCTTGCAGAGCATTACACCCAAGGGGAAATCCCCGAAGACATGACCGCAAGCGCGCTGGAAGCCCTTGCGGAGCGTGGGGGCGCCGGAGAAATGGAAACGATTCTCGATCTTGCGGTCCGCGAGGAAACGCGCGGCGAAAACGGCGCAGTCGAGCACCTCGACGCGCTGCTGACCGCCTCGGAGGATGCCGATCGTCGCCCCGCCGACGTCACCGACCGGCTACGGATACTGCTCGCACACGAAGACCGGGAAATCCGTACGCGGGCAGCCCGCCTTGCCGGAGCATGGAGCGAAACGACGCTACGATCCGCCCTGCAAGGCCTCGTGGAAGAAGAGGACGAAGCCGTGCAGGAAGCGGGACTGGAAGGCCTCGCCGCATTGCGGGACAGCACCAGTATCGCCTGGCTCGTGGCGCTCGTCGAAGATCCGGATCGCCCGCAGGCGTTGCGTCTCGAAGCAGCACGGCTCCTGCCTGCCGCCGATGTCGAAAACGCCGCACTGATCGCCGTCTCTTTTTTGAATGCGGCGACGGACGATACAGACCCTTGGCCACTCTTCAATGCGTTCCTGATGCAGGAAGGAGGCCGCGACGCCCTGACAGACGCCTTGAACGAAGATACGGGCGGAACAACGATTCCAGCGGCCTTTGCGCAGGAAGGACTGGACCGCATCCGGGGACGCAACAGCAGCTACGCACCGCTCCGGGAAGCTTTCCGGGCTTCAGGGGCTGTCTCCACCGCGCCCCGGGTTGATCCGGACCTGGGCGGCTGGGCGTTACAACGCCTCCATTACGATGTAAAAGGAAAAGGCGCCCCTGCCCGAGGCGAAGCGCTCTACGGGCGGCTTCAGTGCGCCAGTTGCCATGTCATTGGCGGAGCCGGCGGGCTCGCGGGCCCGGATTTGTCGGATATCGGCGTGACGGCCCCCATCGACTACCTCACCGAATCCCTGTTGAAACCGGAGGATGCTGTCAAGGACGGGTATACCCTCGTACGCATCGTATATACGGACGGCGGGATCATGACAGGTAACCTTGTCGGCGAAACGGATGCGGAAGCGCTCGTGCGGGACGCCGCGGGCAGCGTGGAGCGCATTCCGAAAAGCCGTATCCGGACGCAGGAGATCATTCCTGGATCGCTCATGCCGGCAGGGCTTACCGCATCGCTCGACTACGACGAATTCGTGGATCTGGTGGCCTTTCTGTCCGCACTGGGCGAAGAGGGACCGTATCGAGCGTCTGCATCGCCGGAAGGGGAACAGACGGTCCGGCGCTGGCGCGTGCTGCAACCCTCCGGAGAAACCGTCCAGGGCATCCGGCAAACGGGCGCCTCGTTCGCCGTAACCGCGCAAAACGCAACCTGGGCGCCTATGCACAGTACGGTAGCCGGGGACTTGCCCCTTGCGGAGCTACCCGAAGTGGGCGGATACAGCGTGGCGTACTTCGAGGTCGATGTCGAAACGTCGGGCCCGGTCGCATTGGTCGTGCATCCCCCAAACGACAGGGCAGAGGGGCTATCGGTCTGGGTAGATGGACAGGCGGCGGCGCTCAGCGAAGGGCGGATCGAATTCGCCGGCGAGTCGGGACGGCGCCGCATTACGCTCGCCGTAGACCGTGCGCAGCACGCGGAAGGCGCTCTGCACGTAAAACTGCTTGCGGGCTCCGGGAGTGTGGAGGCCGTTGTTGTGAGGGAATGGTAGGGTATTAAGGAAAACAGCAAGTATCCAGCACATAAAAAGGGCCTTCCCGGAGGAGGAAGAGCCTTTCGTTGTCCTTGCGAACAAGGACGGAGATTGCAGGATTGCGCCACGTTACTTGATAAGCACCATCTGCTTCACCTGCCGGAAATCGGGGGTCTCCAGCGAGTAGAAATACACGCCGCTTGCCGGTTGCGCGCCGGACGCCGTGCGTCCATCCCACTGCACCCGATACGTTCCGGGTTGTTGCACCGTCCCGTTCACCAGCGTCGTCACGACGCGCCCCAGGCTGTCGAAGACGCGCACGGTAACCTGGGCGGGCTGGCGCAATGTAAACCGGATCTCGGTCTCGTTCCGGAAAGGATTCGGATAACTCTGGAAGAGAGTGAATTCTTCCGGCTGTTCGGTTTCCATACCGGTCGGATCTATATCCAGGGAGATCACATTGCTTGCTTCGCTTTCGATAGAATTCGCGCTGACCGACGTCACAAAATAATGCAAGGGCTCCGTCTCCGAAATCATGCCCGGGGAATCCGTGAACGACGTTTCTCCGGTCACGGCGATAAGGTTGTTCGGGTCGTCGACCGCAAAGGCAGTGGGCGGCGGAAAAGCGGAGCGCACCCGGTACACCGCGTAGCGCCGCACGTCGGGCATAGAAGATGCAGGCGCCGTCCAGGAAAGCGCTACTTCGTCTGCGCCGATCCGTGCGAAGGTCAGCGTATCGGGCGCATCGGGCGCAGACATATCTTTCCAATCCATGGGTGGCGTGAGCGCTAGAGAGAAGTACAAGTCCGTCCGCAGGCTGTCCGCAAAACCTCCTGACGAGAAGACGGTGATGTTCTTTGCCCGAAAGAACACGCTTCCGGAGATATCGTCATGCGCGCGGTTGAAACGGACCTGACGGGGCGCCTCGCTTGTAGAAAACAAATTGTCGCCGAAAGTGGCCCTGTCCGCTCGGTACAAACCGTGGCCGATGTACAGATGACGCCCTGCTTCCCGCGTCCGGTCGGCCCACCAAGGCGCCAGTTTGCCGTAATCCTGTCCGCCGCCGAATGGCCAGTAGAGCTGGGGAACGAGGTAATCGACTGTCCCGGCTTCCAGCCAGGCCGTGGGGTCGGCGTAGATGACATTGTACGCGTCCAGTCCCACGATTCCCGACGGGATGCCGTTTTTCCAGATACCGAAAGGGCTGACGCCGAATTTTACGGACGGACGGATCGTGTTCACGCTGTCCGCCACCTGAGCCACAAAAAGATTTATGTTGTCGCGCCGCCAGGCGCCGATATTGCGAAAACCCCGGGGGTCGCCGTTGAATGTTTTGATGTCCTGGGAAGCAATCAAGGGGGAATACGGATAAAAATAATCGTCGAAATGCACCCCGTCGATGTCGTAGCGCCGCACTACGTCCCCGACGACAGTGGCGATGTAATCGCGCACCTCCTGCAATCCCGGATTCGACAGGATTAATGGCTGCTGCCCCCGCCTCTCGAAGGTAAGCATCCATTCGGGATGCCGTACGGAGACATGCGATGAATGGTTCATATACCCCGAACCCCGCACAGCTCGATAGGGGTTGAACCAGGCATGCAGTTCCATGCCGCGTTTGTGCGCTTCCTCTACGGCGAAGGCCAAGGGATCGTAAAAAGGGCTGGGCGGGACGCCCTGTTTGCCCGTAAGCCAGTAGGACCAGGGCTCGTACGGCGACTCGTACATGGCGTCGGACTCCGATCGCACCTGAAAGAAGACAGCGTTGACGCCCGCTTCCTTCAGCTTGTCCAGCATGGTAGTGAGTTGCGCCTTTTGTTGTTTGATTCCGAACGTCGCGCGCGAATCCGGCCAATCGAGATTGAGGACCGTAGCGATCCACGCCCCGCGAAATTCGTGCTTCGAAGCAAACTGGGCGGATGCGGTAGGGAGCCATACTACCGCCATAACCAAAAGGCATAGCGCCAGCGTCAGGCCGGGTATATGTTTGAGCGAGCGCATACGGACAGCGATGGGGCGCCTTACAACTAAGCATCTATCCGGAAGGTATCGAAAGATTTTCGCAAACGCATTACGAAAAAATGCAGGGAGCGGACCGCAGATTGCCGGAAACGCCTGATGGCAAGTGAGAAGTAAAGTGGTTTAGTAATTAATCCGACTGTTCGCGCAAAAAGAGGGCGGCTGACGGGCTCTCCCGCAGATTGGCGTTCACGAAAACATACCTCTATAGTATGTTATAGCGTATGTTGCGCCTTGCCATCCGGAAATGCTATGGCTATCGAACGTAATGTCTCTTAACACACGTCATCATACCATGAGAACACTGCTTGCGACGGCTTCGGCCTGCCTGCTTTTTCTCGGCTTTGTACACACTATATACCCTCCCGCCGCTACAGCACAGGGTCAATACGTCACGGCAGATAATGTAGAAGTGGTCTGGACGCTCGATCCTCGCGCTTATCCGGAGTTGTTCGACCATTATCCGGACCAGGACGACGCTGAACAGGGCTTCGGTGCGCGCAGCGTGCTGACGGGCATGGATTTCGACGGAGACGGCAACAAGGAAATTCTCTTCACGACCGACGAAACGCTCGCTCCGCAAGGACCGGATCCGGGCATGCTCGATGTGTTTCTGTACGAGAACACCGGGGACAATAC
>JANQSQ010000654.1 GCA_028283985.1 Rhodothermales bacterium
TCTCCTCTTTATCAATGAAGGGCCGGATAACGCCGGCGTGCCCCGTTTCGACGAACGGGCCGCCGCCTATGGCCTCGACGACACGGGATTTTCCGTCCATGCGGCGTTTTTCGATTACGACGGGGACGGGGACCTGGATATGTACCTCGTCAACAATTCGCCGCGCGAAGTGAGCAGTTTCGGCCTGCGCAACATACGCGACAGCCGCCATGAGGGGGGTGGCGACAAACTGTATCGGAACGATGGAGAGGTTTTTATCGACGTGAGTGCCGAAGCGGGTATTTACGGGAGCGAAATCGCATTCGGACTGGATGTGGTAGCCAGCGATTTCGATGCGGACGGCTGGCTCGATCTGTATGTGTCCAACGATTTCTTCGAACGCGATTACTTCTACCGGAATAACGGGAACGGCGCATTTACCGAAGCGCTGGAGGAGCATTTTCCCTCTATCAGTCTTTCCTCCATGGGGAACGACGCCGCAGACATCGATAACGACGGCCGTCCGGATCTGTATGTAACGGATATGCTTCCGGCAGACGATTACCGGCTCAAGACCACGGGCAGCCACGAGTCCTGGGATATCTACCGGGAAAAAGTGGAGAACGGATTTTATCACCAGTTCACCCGCAATACGTTGCAGTACAACCGCGGCGAAGGCGCGTTCAGCGATATAGGCCCCATCGCGGGCGTGGCGGCCACCGACTGGAGCTGGAGCACGCTGATCGTTGATCTGGATATGGATGGACACAAGGATATCCTGGTTACCAACGGGGTATACCGGGACGTGATCGATCAGGATTTCATGGCGTTCTTCGCCGGAGAAATCCAGCGTATGGTGCGCGAGCGCACCGATAAACTCGATTACCTCGAATTGCTGGAACGCATGCCTTCGGAGCCGATCCCCAATGTGGTTTTCCAGGGGAACGGGGATCGTACGTTTACCGACAAGACGGTGGAGTGGGGTCTGGATACGCCTGTTTTTTCCAATGGGGCGGCGTATGGGGATCTGGATAACGACGGCGATCCGGATCTGGTGATCAACAATATCGATGAAGAGGTTTTCATATACCGGAACGAAGCGGATACGCTGCATGCGCATCGTTTTTTACAGATCGCTCTAACGGGGCAGCGCGCCAACCGCTTCGGCGTGGGCGCCAGGGTCACCGTATGGCAGGGCAAAACGCCTCTCGTTCAGGAGCAGATGCCCTCGCGCGGCTTCCAGTCCACGGTGGACCATGTGCTGACCTTCGGGCTCGGG
>JANQSQ010000663.1 GCA_028283985.1 Rhodothermales bacterium
CGCCGACCGGATGGCGGCAGCGCGGTATGTCGCGGACACATACGACTGTATACTGGTACTTAAAGGATATCCCGCCCTTGTGGCGGCGCCGGGTGGCAGGACCTGGATCAACGCCACCGGCGGACCGGCGCTGGCGGCAGCAGGCACGGGGGACGTGCTGGCCGGTATATGCGGCGGTCTGCTGGCGCAGGGATTATCGGCGGAACAGGCTGCCGTAGCGGGCCTGCACCTTGGAGGCGCCGCTGCAGACCGGTACGCTGCAAAACGAGCGGGGCGATCGCTGCGGGCCACCGACCTCCTCGACGAATTGCCGTTCGCGATGAAAGAACGCCTCGGGCTGGAATAGGGGCCTGTTAACACTATAAAGCGACGCAACGCAAAATCGCAACCGAGAACAGGGACCTTGGGGCGCGTATTCGAACAAAACATCGGGCCCGGGATATCCTGCAAACTCGCGGCCAACCGCACGTTTATGTTTTGAGAGAAGGCGCACCCCAAGGTCCTCGCCCACGCGGATTTAATCAGAGTATCCTTAAAATACGAATTCACGGAACCGGGCGTTTTTCCGTATGTTAGGGGTAACGTGGGTTTGTTTTCGGGCTGGATGTATGCAAATTTCCGACCGAAAAATACATCGAACGCACGTGAAACCACTGTATGGGCGCTTGACAACACGGTAAATTTTCCGACACCCTGATCCGTATCCCAAACTATCCGGGGACAGCGACATGGCTTTGCACAAGGAAGACAAGTTCAACCTGAAGAACAAATACACGCTGTATATGGAGGCGGGCCTGATCGTGACGCTGGGCATTCTTATCGTTGCCTTCCGCGCCGACTGGTCCAACAAGAGCGATTTCGAGATCGTGCTTCCGGAACAGGAGCAGATCACCATGGAGGAAATCCAGCAAACGGAGCAAATCGAACAACCCCCTCCGCCGCCGAAGCCGCCCGTCCCCGTAGAGGTGCCAAACGACGAAATCCTCGAGGACGATATCCTCGACCTCGACGCTTCGCTCGACCTTGACGCCCCTGCGGCCGCCCTTCCTCCCCCTCCCGAGCCCGAAGAAGAAGAGGAAGACGAGCCCGAAATATTCATAATCGTGGAGCAAAATCCTGAACTGATCGGGGGCATGGCTGCTATCTCTAATGCCATAAAGTACCCTGAGATCGCCCGCAAGGCCGGGGTAGAAGGACGCGTTTTCGTACAGTTTATTGTCGACGAGCAGGGCAACACATACGACGTGAAGGTAACACGGGGCATTGGGGCCGGCTGCGACGAGGAAGCCATCCGCGTCGTGAGCGAGGCCAAGTTCGCGCCCGGTAAGCAGCGCGGCAAGGCGGTCAAGGTGCGGATGTCGCTGCCGATTACCTTCAAGCTGAAATAAGCACACTGAAATAAGCGCATAAAGAACGCCGCCCGGATATTTCTTCCGGGCGGCGTTGCTTTTTTAAGGATACTCTGATTAGGGCCTGTTACCACTATGCAGCGGCGCTCTGCAGGCCCTAAGCGCCTTTCGCCAGCGTACGCACACCCCCTGTCTCGTCTCCGACGAGCACATCGGTGGTATATCCTGCAAAGATGCCGTGGTCGAGAACCCCCGGTATGTTCCTGATCGCTCGCCCCAGCGCTTCCGGGTTTTCGATACCTCCCTCAAAGAATGCATCCAGGATGTGAAAATCCTGATCGGTGCATACCGGCGCCCCGCCCTCATCGGCGCGTAGTGTCGGCGCCGCTCCGAGACGCTGCAGCGCCTCCGTGACGGGACGCACCGCAAGAGGCACCACTTCCACGGGTACGGGAAAAGCGGAGCCGAGCCGGCGCACAACCTTGGATTCGTCCACCAGCACCACGAAACGGTCGGCTTGCGCCGCCACAATTTTTTCGCGCGTATGCGCTCCACCTCCGCCCTTGATAAGACGCCACTGCGGATCGATCTCGTCCGCGCCGTCGATCGCCATATCCAGCCGACCCGCCTCGGCAAGCGTAACCAGCGGCAGGCCAAGCCGGCGAGCTGTCCGCTCCGTGGCTATCGAGGTCGCAACCCCCGCAAAAGACAGTCCTTCTTCGCGGACACGGCGACCTAATGCTTCCAGTGCGTACGCCATCGTGGTCCCCGTACCCAGACCGACACGCATGCCTTTCTGCACCCATAAAGCCGCGGATTCCCCCGCAGCGCGTTTTGCATGATCCCGATTCACTTTCGTTTACCCGAAAAGTCTCTGAGGCCCTGTTGACACTATGCAACGATGCTCTGTTCCGTCAGGCACGGCGTCAATCAAGACGCGAGGAGTGAAGTTTGGCGGTTCCAAATGAGCGACGAGCAACGAAGAGCGGCGCCGTGACCGGCGGAACCCGAAGGGCGGGGCCTGTTTTCCCGCCA
>JANQSQ010000666.1 GCA_028283985.1 Rhodothermales bacterium
GCCCTCCTGAAAGACATGGAACAACGGCTGCAAGCTATCGACCTGCTGCTGGAGCAAGCCGAAACACTCGCGCCAAAGCGAGTCGAGGGTGCGCGGGAGGGGCTGCGCCAGCGGGTCGCCGACGTGCTCGAAGACAACCGTATCGACCCTCACCGTCTGGAACTGGAGATCGCGATCCTGGCCGATCGTCTGGACGTTACCGAGGAGTGCGTACGCCTGAAATCTCACTTGAATCTTTTCCGCAAGTGCCTCGCAAGCGAGCATGCGGAAGGCCGCAAGCTTAATTTCATTGCACAGGAAATACATCGTGAAGTGAATACGCTCGGGTCCAAATCTGGAGACACGGAGATTTCCTACCTTGCAGTAGCCATGAAAGACGAACTGGAAAAAATTCGCGAGCAAGCACAGAACGTGGAATGACCCCCCCCGACCACAACCCGCGCATTGTGGTGCTCACAGCCCCCAGCGGTTCCGGCAAAACGACCATAGCCAACCGGATCATGGCCGCCATACCGGTATTTCGCTTTTCGGTATCGGCCACCACGCGGCCCCGGCGTCCTGACGAAGAGGACGGCAAAGACTATTATTTCATTTCGCACCAGGAATTCCAGGCGCGTATCCACTCCGGCGAAATGCTCGAACATGAAGAGGTGTATCCGGGTCGTTTGTACGGTACGCTGCGGTCCGAACTGGAAGGCGCCAGCACCGAAAACCCGGTCCTGCTCGATATTGACATTGACGGCGCCTTCAAAATAAAGAACATCTTCGGCAACGATGCGCTTATCGTTTTTATTCGGCCCCCATCTTTGAGGGAGCTCGGACGGCGCCTCCGGGAACGCGCCACGGAAAACGAAGAAACCATTCGAGTCCGGCTTGACCGGGCGCGCCGGGAACTCGATGCGGCCAGAAAAGCGGACAAGGTTATCGAAAACGACGATGTCGAGCGGGCTGTCAAGGAAACCTTGCGTGTGGTCCGCCGGTTTATCAGAGGTTGAATTACAGAATTCCCGAAAATGCATACAGGGGCCCTTCCATGGGAATGAAGACTATAGACATCGAAAACCTCACGGCACACAGCAACAATGTGTACGAAACCGTCGTGGTGCTTTCGAAACGTGCACGTCAAATAGCCGCGCGACAGAAGGCTGAACTTGACGAGAAACTGGCGTATTACGAGGGTTTTACATCCGAGATGGACAATCTCCGGATGCAGGAGGAACAGGCTCGTGTATCGCTGGAATACGAGAAACGTCCCAAGCCCTCCGAGATCGCTATCGGCGAGCTTGAGGAAAACGAAATTTACTTCCGGAATCCCGACAAAGAAGACCTGTCCGGAGCACTTCCCGGCTGAGCGCCTCTTCCTGTAGGCACTCAAATACATTCCGGGCCTTTCGGTGAGAACATGACGGCCAGCAAGCCATATGCCGAACTGCACGGGCGGCATATCCTGCTCGGCGTTACAGGTGGCATCGCTGCATATAAGTCCGTCGAACTCGTGCGCCTGCTGAAGAAAGCGGGTGCGGACGTTCAGGT
>JANQSQ010000668.1 GCA_028283985.1 Rhodothermales bacterium
AAATTCACATCGGAATCCGTACCCCGCCGTACGGTGGCGCTTGTGGCGCCCCTCTATAACGAGGAAGCGGTAGCGTCACTGCTTATCAGCGAGATCGAGGCCTTTCGGGAAGCGCATCCGGAAGTCGTGGAAGTGATCCTCGTGGACGATGGCAGCCGGGATGGAACCGCAGACAAGGTGCGCGCGCTCGCTGCCGGCAAACCCGGCTATGTGCTGGCGCAATTTTCGCGCAATTTCGGCCACCAGATCGCCATTACGGCAGGCATGGAGTTCGTGACCGCGGACGCCGCCATTATCATGGATGCGGATTTACAGGATCCGCTTTCGGTGGCCGCGATGATGATCGACAAATGGCGGGAAGGGTACGATGTCGTCTACGGCCTTCGTGAGGAGCGGGAGGGGGAAACGGTCTTCAAGCGCGCCACTGCCTGGTTGTTCTACCGCTTCTTCAACCACATGACGGATGTGCAGGCCCCGAGCGATACGGGGGATTTCCGTTTGGTGAGCCGCCGCGTACTGGATGCCTACCGTCGTTTTGGCGAGAGCCAGCCGTTTGTGCGGGGATTGATTGCCTGGCTGGGTTTCGAGCAGACGGGGATCCCGTACCGGCGGCCTCCTCGCGCGGCGGGCAGGGCCAAATACTCTTTCCGGAAATCTCTTCGCCTTGCCGTCAATAGCATTACGTCGTTCTCTCAGAAGCCGCTGTGGTATGCCGTAGGCATCGGAATGACTATTTCGCTTTTGTCGATCATGGGCATCGCCTGGGCGCTGCTGCAGAAATTCGTGTTCGGCGGCGTGGTCCCCGGCTGGACGTCGCTTATCTTCGCCGCGTTTTTTTTCGGGGGGGTGCAGTTGTTTTTTCTCGGCGTGACGGGAGCGTATCTGGCGCGGGTGTATGAAGAAGTGAAGGGGCGCCCGCGGTACCTGCTTCGGGACGTGTGGCGGTCTAACGGGGATACTTAATCAGCGTATCCTTCAAGAAGATGCGCCAGCATGATGTCCTGTATGTCCGTTGCGGGCAGGGGAGAACCGGAGAGCAGTTCGGGGCGGTTGGACAGAATGAGCGGCCCGTCCAGCGGATCGTCGGGAAGCCGCCCGTGCGACCCCTTGACAAGGGATGGGTCCAGCGGAATCACGTCCAGCAGGTAACGGAATCCCAGTTTCTTTTGCAATAGCCGGAATCCCGCCCGCAATCGGGCCGAGGTCAGGGTCGGGTCCAGGAAGAGTTCGCAGGGATCGTATCCCGGTTTGCGATGGATGTCCACGGTCCGCGCGAAATCGGGCGCCCGGTCGTCGTCCAGCCAGTAGTAATACGTGAACCAGACGTCCCGGTCCGCAACGGCTACGAGATCGCCGGCCCGGGGATGGTCCAGTCCGTGGGCCGCGCGCGCTTCCCCGTGCAGGACGGCCGCCACTCCGTTCGTTGCTGCGACGAGCGCGCGTACATCGTCCAGCACATCCGGATTGTTCACGTATACGTGCGCCACCTGATGATCCGCGACCGCGAAGGCCTGGCTGGCGCCTGCGTCAAGGAGTTCGCGCCCCAGTTCTTCGCGTACCCGCAGGAATCCTTCGCGCCGGAGAATGCGGTTGAGCGGCACGGATCGGCGCACCGGCGTAATCCCGTATTCCGACAGGACCATGACCGCGGCGCCCTGCGATTCGTAGTGGGTGACGAGTTCCTCGCAGATTCCGTCAATCTGCGCGACTTCTCCGGCTACGCTCGCCCCTTCCGGCCCCTCGCGCTGCAGGACATAATCGAGATGGGGTAGATAGATGAGCGTCATGCCGGGATCGTAGAGGGCATCCACATGCAGGGACGCCCGCGCAATCCATTCGCTCGAACGGATGGTCGTTCCGGGTCCCCAGAATTCGAATAACGGGAACGCTCCCAATTTCTGTCGGAGTTCCGCTCGCAGCTCGGCCGGTTCCGTCCAGGTATCCGGGATTTTACGTCCATCGGCGGGATACATCGGGCGGGGCGTGGCCGCATAGTCCGCCGACGAGTACATATTGTACCACCAGAACATGTTGGCGCAGGTGAAGTCCGGGATGCCGAGGCGGCGGGCCTTTTCCCATATCTTCTCGTGCTGTACGAGCCGGTTCGACTGCCGCCAGAACCGGATTTCCGCCTCGTCCCGAACATACCAGCCGTTGCCGACGACGCCATGCTCCGAAGGCATTGCGCCGGTCAACAGGGTGGACTGCATGGAGCAGGTGACGGCGGGCAGGATAGGGGTTACGGGCGCCGTCTTGCCGCGTTGCGCCCAGGATCTCAGAAAAGGCGCCTGCGGCAGGAGACGCGGGGTCAGTCCGACGACATTCAGTACGGCGAGTTTGGGCATGGCGAGTGCGGCGGCGGACAACTTCAGACGGCTTGTTCGATGCAGTCCATCACCCATGCGTACTCGCGCGCGATCGAGGGTACGATGTCGGTTTTGAGTGGGTCCGGAAGCACTTCCCAGGTATAGGTTTCGATCTCGAGGTGGGAGCACGAGGCTTCCCGGAGGACCTGCGTCAGGGTAGCCTCGATGTCTGCTTGCGTCGAGTAGAAATGCGGAAACCGGTCGATAAAAACGGGCACATGGTAATGGATACGCCATTCTTCCGCCTTCTCGTTTACAAGGAAGGGCAAGGCGTCGGGCAGATCCCGATAGCGGTGTAACGTACCGTCCGGATTCCGGGCGACCACCTGGTGCAGGTAGGTGGATTCGGCAAAGGGTTCCAGTGCTTCCGCCAATGCATTCC
>JANQSQ010000057.1 GCA_028283985.1 Rhodothermales bacterium
CCAGCTGACGCGCATCTATGGCGTCAGTTTCCCGAAAAAGAGCATGCTCGACGAGCATCTCGAACGGCTTGCGCTTGCGGCGCAGCGCGACCACCGCAAACTGGGCAGGGAACTGGCGCTTTTTACCTTCGACCGGCAGGTGGGCGCCGGACTGCCAATGTGGCTGCCCCGAGGAGCGGTGCTGCGGGAAACGCTCGTGAATTTCCTGAAAAAAGAGCAGCTCTCGCGGGGATATGAACCCGTCGTTACGCCGCACATCGGACGCCTCGAACTGTACAAAACGAGTGGGCATTATCCCTATTACCGGGAAAGCCAATTCCCGCCGATGCTGGACGAAGACGCAGCCGAAGAGGGGTTCCTGCTGAAACCCATGAACTGCCCGCATCACATCCGTATCTATGCAAACCGGTTACACTCCTACCGGGACCTGCCGGTACGCTATGCGGAGTTCGGCACCGTCTACCGGTACGAACAATCCGGTGAACTGGGCGGATTGACCCGCGTGCGCGGGTTCACGCAGGACGATGCCCACATCTTCTGCACCGACGAACAGGTGAAGGACGAGTTCAAGAACGTGATCGACCTGACGCTGACCGTATTGAGAGCACTGAAGTTTACCGATTTCACTGTGCAGGTTTCCCTGCACGACCCGGCGGACCGCGAAAAGTACCAGGGCGACGAGACGCGTTGGGAAGAAGCCGAACAGGCTATACGCGAGGCGGTCCGGGAAATGGGGCTGGATGCGGTCGAAAAAGTCGGAGAGGCCGCCTTCTATGGCCCCAAGCTGGACTTCATGGTCAAGGATGCGCTGGGACGCGAATGGCAATTGGGCACCGTACAACTGGACTACAACCTGCCGGAACGATTCGATCTTTCCTATATCGGGGCGGACGACAGGAAACACCGGCCGGCGATGATCCACCGGGCGCCGTTCGGTTCGCTGGAGCGGTTCATCGGGGTGCTGATAGAACACTGCGGCGGCAACTTCCCGCTGTGGCTGGCTCCCGTGCAGGCGATGGTCATTCCGATTTCCGAAAATCAACGCGAATACGCCGAGGAAGTCGCTGCACGGCTGCGTGAACACGACATCCGCGTGGAGGTGGATCACCGCAACGAGAAAGCGGGATACAAAATCCGTAGCGCCGAGATAAGCAAAACGCCTGTTATGCTTATCACCGGCGCGCGCGAACAGGAAAAGGGTACCGTCTCGGTACGGCGGCATGGCCAGGGAGAACAGGATACCATATCCGTCGAGGATTGCGTAACGCGGATGGCGAACGAGATCGCCGAGGGAAAGAAGCGTTCAGAAACCTCTGATTAAAGACGCATGGGCGAGGACCTTGGAACGCGCCTTCTCTCAAAACATAAACGCGCGGTTGGCCGCGAGTTTGCAGGATATCCTTACATTTCGCGTGAAACCAAATTATCCCGGCTCGCGTGAAACGGATCTAAGGGGCATGTATACGCACCCCTGTCTTTCTCCAGGCAGTGCGCCTGACTCACCGGATTAACCCCCATTAAACCTCTTTATTCACCAACCAAAAAGACACGGAACCATCGCTCGTAAAGTACGCATCAACGAAGATATCCAGGCCAATATGGTTCGGGTCGTAGATCCCGGCGGAGAACACCATGTAGTCTATATCGACGAGGCCTTGCAGCAGGCCCGGGCACACAGAATGGACCTGGTCGAGATTGCGCCATCGGCCGACCCTCCGGTTTGCAAGATTGTCGATTACGGAAAATTCCGTTACGAACAACAGAAAAAAGGGAAGGAGCAGCGCAAAAAATCGCAAACCATCCAGCTGAAAGAGGTCCGTTTCCGTCCCCATACGGACACGCACGACTTCGAATTCAAAACGCGCCATGCGCGCAGCTTCCTGCAAAGCGGGAACAAGGTCAAGGCCTGGGTACAGTTTCGCGGCCGGGACATCATCTACAAGGAGCAGGGCA
>JANQSQ010000070.1 GCA_028283985.1 Rhodothermales bacterium
AAACCTCTCCCAGATCAAGATCGGCCGGGCCGATAAACACATCGTCCAGATAAATCGGGGCGCCCTCGGCCCCCGCTTCCCCCCAGTCCCACTGAATGCCCACGGCCCGGACATTGTCCCATTCGAATTCTGTCCACAGATCGGGGCGCTCTGCGGTATCCGGCCCCAGCAGATCAAGGCCGATCGGGAAATCCTGCCCGCCAACCCAGGAACCGGCGTATATCCACTGCGCTTCATGTCCCGAGAGGGTACCGTCCGCCTTGCCTGCTTCGAGTTCATCCCATGTGGCGGGCGGCAGTTGCACCGACACCTCGTGCCATTCCCCATCGCGCAGGCTGTCCGCTATGGCCCAGCGCAGGCGGAAGGGGTTATTCCCCCCTTCTCCGATATTCTCTCCAACATCCTCGAACTGGATCGCAAGGCGGTTTCTGACCACTATGTCGGCGCTTTGGCCGTCGTTATTCGGGTTCGCCGCATCCACCAGGATGCGAAAATGGAAAACGTTCCCGGCGTCCCGGTTGGCCGTCAAATCGCGAGGGGCGCCTATGAAGCCATCTGCGCAGGGCACAGCACAGTTCTCAAAACGAAACCCGTGATACGACCAGTTTCCATTGTTGAGTTGCAACACCTTGTTGTCGCTTCCTTTCGGATCGTCGACTACCTCGGCGCCGGGGGCCGCTTCAAGATCGGGATTGACTCCCTCCACGAAAAAGATGTAGTGATCGCCCAGCGCCGGGGCCTGCGCATGCGCATTATGCGCAACGATACCCGTGAAAAGCAGGACAGTGGCAGCGCTCCCCGCAAAGCGGGCTATGAAACGATGAACGGTACGACCGAAAAAATGGATGTTCTGGTGATTCTTAGCGGTATGCATAAGGACCTCGCTCAGAAAATGGATGCGGTAAGATGTCTATAAATGTCTATAGTGCGGCTTGACTATTTACATTAAAATTTCACGTAATGCAAGAATTTTGCATATTGAATGCTATCCCTCATGCTGTGGCATGTGCATAAAAGTCCTGTATCGCAAGAGGAAAAGGCGCCATGAAAAAAAACCACCATATCCACAGGACGCAGGCACTGTTGCGGTCAGGCGTCCGGTATGTCGCAGGAGCCATTTCGGCTTTTCTCCTGATTCTTCCGGCGCAGGCACAAAACTTCTTCCGGACCGAGGGCACGCAAATTCTCGATCGGGACGGCGACCCCGTCGTCATACGGGGCCTTGGGCTGGGCGGCTGGCTCGTGCCGGAGGGATACATGGTTCGTATTTTCCCCGGCGATGGCGGCTCCCCGCGTTCCATCCGGGCAGCGATAGCGGAACTTATCGGCGAGACCGGAGCGGATCGTTTTTTCCAGATATACCGGGCCAAATACGTCGCGGAAAAAGATATTGCGGCCATTGCCGAGTGGGGATTCGATCATATTCGCCTGCCCATGCATTACAACCTGCTCTTCGACCCCGATACGGAAACGTTCATCGAGAGCGGGTTCGAACTGATCGACGACCTTCTCGACTGGTGCCGCAAGTACGAGATCGATCTCATTCTGGACATGCACGCCGCGCCCGGCGGGCAGAATCATGGCGAAATCAGCGACAGCGACGGCGTGGCCCGTCTCTGGACGGAGCCCGACCCGTACCAGGACCAACTGGTGACTATATGGGAAGAGATCGCCCGGCGCTACGCAGACGAGCCATACATCATCGGATACGATCTGATCAACGAACCCGTCACGCCCGGCTGCCGCGACGGCGCAGCCTCCTGCGCCCCCGGCAGCCCCAACGAGTGGACCGGAGAGGAACAATCGGAAGCCTTGCGCGCGCTGTACGTGCGGCTCATCGAAGCCATCCGCCGGATCGATACCAACCATATCATTTTTATAGAGGGAAATTACTACGCCACCACGTTCCCCCCGCAACTGGAAAATCTCCCCGACGACAATATCGTCTACGCCTTCCACAAGTACTGGAACGCCACCGACGTCGGCACCATCAACTATCTTCTGGATTTCAGCAGAAAAACCAACGCGCCGCTCTGGCTGGGGGAATCGGGGGAAAGCTCGAATCCGTGGTTCTTCGAGGTGACCCGGCTCGTAGAAAGACACGGGATCGGCTGGAACTGGTGGACGCACAAGAAAATAACGACGATCACCAGCCCGCTTTCCGCGCCGTTTGCGCCAGGATACAAAGAGGCGATCGATTACATGAACAACCCGGCAAACAACCCCCGTCCTTCCCCTCGGGCAGCCAGCGAGGGGCTTTACGCCATGGCCGAGGGGCTGGACCTCGATTCCTGCATCGTGCGGCCCGGCGTCCTTGCGGCGCTTTTGGATCCGGATTACGCCACGCTGCGCAAGCCCTGCAAAGAGCATCCCATTCCCGGCGTCGTCAATGCCGCGGATTACGACATCGGACACGCGGGCGCCACCTACCACGACACGGACCTCATGCGCGTCGATGGACGAGACGGAGTCGGCAACCAGGGATATGAATACCGCAATGACGGGGTGGATATCGAGAAATCAACGGATCCGGAAGGGTTCGAATATAATGTGGGATGGATCGAAACGGGCGAATGGCTGACCTGGACCGTGCAGGTCGCCACGGAAGGAATCTATGACGTCGAAATCCGCGTCGCCGCCGCTGCGGCCGGTAATGGCGGAACCTTCAGCCTCTGGCTGGGCAACGAACGGCTTGGCGGCAATATCGTTGCACCCGTTACAGGCGGCTGGCAGACATGGACCTCGGTATGGCTACGCGACGTAACGCTGCCCGCCGGCGAGCATATTCTGAGGATGGCGGTGCGCAATGGAGGGTTCAACCTGAACCGGATGCGCTTTACACTGAAGGAGGCTACCTCCGCCGAGCAGGCGGACGAAATCCCGCAGGGGATGCAGCTGGAAGGAATCTGGCCCAACCCGTTTTCCGGAGAGGTCAACCTGGCGTTCCGGACCGACCGACCCGTACGGGCCCGCCTTGAGATGGTGGATGTGCTGGGACGCACCATATATGTGCATGCCCCGGAAGCGTTCGGGACGGGAGAACACACGTGGGCCGTACGCCCCGACCTGCCTCCGGGTACGTATTTCTCGCGCCTGTTTCTGGAAGACGGAGAACGCGCGCGCGTCCTGACTGCGCCCGTAACGGCCATCCCGTAAACAATTCCATAGGCAGGATTCGCTCGAATCCTTCAACCCACTGAAAAAGACCCAATATCTTTAAAGGAGGCCTTGTAGACGAGGGTTTTGGGGTAAATCCCCTCCCTCCTGGGCGGCTGGGCGGGTTCGCTCGGGGGGATAGGCGATCAGGAAGTCACTCGAAAGGATCGAACTCTTCGGGGTTCTCCAGCGCTTTCCTGTACAGTTTCTCTTCGCGTTTTCGGTTCTCCTCGGGAGTAAGATGGCGGTAAGGTTCGCGAGTGCCGGAAACGATTCTGGATACGGTTCCTCAAAGATAGTTTATATCCCAATCATCAGTAATCTCCCTCTTGCGCAGTTCGTCTTCGTCGTTGGCTACGGCCTGGCCATCCGGATAAGTTCGGCGTCTTCGATCGCGGAGGCGAGTCTAATAGCGGGCATCAAGTTAGACCTCTCGCCGAGGTCGTCCTCGTTGGCAATGTGGCAACTCGTATCCTTGTATTGACTCACTTTGCTGTTTCCTTCGGGGCACCTGTAGCCGGAAGTGAGAGACATGGGGGCCGTTATAAACGGCCCGTATGCGGAGAAGTCCCAAGAGAAATTCCGGTCAAATCAGGCCATAGGGTTTGTGTTCCTTAAATTCTACACTGTTCTTTGGCAAAGCACCGTATGATGGGCATGATACCACCTCGTCCACAAGTATGTGGCATATCTCGGCAAATAATGCTCTGTCAGCACTTTGCGAAAGTAGCAAAAAAGGCCGTGTTCGCCGTAGGCAAACTGCAGTGTTTCCTTATCAAAACACGGCGCATAGATTCGCTCGTCAACAACTGTGTACTGCGTAGCCGCGATAAGCGCGAGAAAGCTACGACGTGTAAAAAATTGCACATGCCCAGCCGAATTTTTGCTGCGATCTTTCAAGAGAGCCTTTGCTCGTCCGAAAAACAGATCTTCCAAAGGCACTTCCGCCACCAGATACTTAAACTGGAAACGCTGGCCGATAGCTTGCAAAAACGACACAGGATCCTCAAGATGTTCAATAATGTGACTACAGATAACAACATCGAATGAGTCCTTGTCGAATACATTGGCAGTTTCCATCACATCAGCTACCGCGCACTAGATAGTTGGGAATACGGTCTTCAGATAGTCAATCGCCGGTGCTGAATAATCAATGCCGTAGTAATGCCGAGCCACCTCTCTTTGTTGCAACTCACCTATGACGGCGCCAGTACCGCAACCAAGTTCCAAAATAGACTCTGGCTTTATTCTGTTTCGGTGTAAAAGTCGTTCTACCGAATCTGCTTTTTGCCCAGCGCCTCTACACAGCCATTCCGCCTGCCGTTCTAAAGCATCTAAATAGGCGGCTTCATAGTGATCCCTACCGCTTCTTCCAGAATCTAGCACAATGGGTTTCTCAGTGTTCATAAATTCCCTTTCCTTAGTTTTATTTGATATTCAGTTACGAAAGAACTTGACCCAAACAGGCCTGTTTTGCTATAGCGTATGCCGATTAACTCTGACACGGGGGTTATCTTATCCATCTTCAGAGATACCCTCACTTAGTGGAAATAGTGAATCTTTCAGTAACGGGTGATACTCTATCATTGTTAAGAACCACCGGATTGCTTGTGCTTTCTAATTCCTCAAGACGTACTTCGAATTCGATGGATGTAACACCTGATGGGAATGTAAAAGTCGTTTCCCACCCGCCATGATTTGCGGTTAGAGGAAGCCATTGTGAAGGGGAATTATTCAAATAATGTCGTCGATATTTCCAAGTATATCGATAAAATCCATGTCTAAGCGGTGGGAGTGCAACCAGGGTGGTTGTGCTTCCGGGTGCCATACTTGCGGGATTAAGACTAAAGTCGAGCGAGAGCGGAGTAGTCCGATTTGATCTATTATGGGTAGATGCGATACCGGGCAGATGTGCAAATGGACGTTCCAGACCAATGCCCGTATTATTAAAGCGAGGTGTATTAATCGTATTTCGCAGGTAGGCGACGTGCTGGTTGACATTATTGATGTCAACCGTCGTACTCGGTGAGTAATAAAACCAATCCACTGAATAATCTTCTCTAGTATGCACCGCCGATGAACTTTGAATATGTTGACTGAATAAGGCCGCCATAAAAAGATTGGGTATGCGATTGCTAGTGTTCGAGTGAGCCACGAGGACACCACCCCAACCGTCTGATACAATTTCGTAGAAGACTGTGTTGTCGGTGATCTGAAGAAAAAGAACCATCCCTGGGTCATAGAGTGGTGTGTGTCCATGCACTGTTTCCTGATTTATTAACTTGGAACAATCTTGCCCGCCAAGTTTTCTTATATCCTCTTGGTTTCCCCAAACGAGTTTACAAGACCAATCATAAATTACTGGACTACCTGCATCACCATTGGGCCATGCGGGGCTGAATAACGGTACATAGAAGTGGTCCGATAAAACTGGACAGTTTTTTTCGCGGTTTTAAGTGTAGTGTCACGTCGGGTTATGCTGCTATGGGCAGCGGTTTTCGTTCGTAGAAT
>JANQSQ010000153.1 GCA_028283985.1 Rhodothermales bacterium
GGTTGTGATGAGGAGGCCCTTCGCGTTGTGAATCTGCTGCGCTTCAATCCAGGCATGTTTGTGGAGCGAACTCCCGGGGGCGCGATTGTCCACCGGCCAGTAAAGGTCCCAATGTCACTGCCAATAACTTTCAAGTTATAGCAATCGCAGACATTTCCCCCTTGTACAACGGTGGTCAACCGGAGAAAGCTTCACTTAAAGTTATAATTCCCATATGTTTGCTGTGTCCCGGCCCCGATTCGAAGGACCGCATCGGGAGCGTCGTCTTCAAGCCATGTGGATAAATACGCGGGATATTCCCGGGGTTTCCGTGCGGGCGGGCGGGTTGTCATGCTACCGTCCGACCCTGGAAGTCTTTCTTGACACCGGGAGACGGTACGGTTACTTTGCACCTGATTTGCATCCCCATGAGGTGTTGATATGAACCGCTTCCCGGAATTACAGGAATTGCTGAACAGCCTCGAGAGCGACTTTGCCAAGTTCTATGAAAAAGGCAACAAGACCGCGGGGATACGAACGCGCAAGGGATTGCAGGCGCTGAGGCGTCTGGCGCAGGATATCCGCATGGATATTCTGGAACGCAAAGGCCGCAGATAATTTCGGAGAGGCCGGTATGTCCGATGTACTGAAGGCTTCGCTGGAGGTCTTGAATGAGCTTCCTGTTTCGACGGGTGCAGAGCGGTTTCTTGAACCTGACGATGCGGCGGAGCGGATACGGCGGCTGGCGGCGCGCCACCCGGACATAGCGCAATATGTTCAGATCGGCGAGAGCGAGGAAGGTCGCCTGATCGATGGGGTCGTGATGGGGAGAGGAAGCCGGCATGTCAGTTTGCTTGCGGGTAATCATTCCGACGAGCCGGTGGGTCCGGATTTTCTGAGGCGGTTCGTAACGGTTGTGCTGAGCCACCCGGACGCATGCAGCGCGCTGCTGGACGCCTTCCGGTTTTTTGTCATTCCGCATACCAATCCCGACGGGGCGTTCCGAAACCGCATATGGCGGGAGGCCTGGGGAGATGATGCGGGGGGTATTGTCACGGAGTATTTGCGTCATGCGGTACGGGAGCCTCCGGGGCGGGACGTAGAGTTCGGTTTTCCGGATATGCGTCCGGAGAACAGGGCGGTCGCTGCGTGGCTTCGGAAGCACGGCCCCTTCGTATTGCACGGAAGCCTGCACGGGATGGGTATCAGCGCCGGAGCCCTGCTGCTCATCGAAAAAAATTGGGGATACCGTGCGACCCTTCTGCAGGAACGTTTTGGGCAGGCCGCTCAGGTCGAGGACTTGCCTCTCTACGATCGCAACCGGCAAGGGGAGAAAGGATTTTTCTACCTTGCTCCCGGTTTCTGGACGACCCCGGAAGGAAGCACCATGCGGGCGTTTTTCGAAGCGCGAAACGATAAGGAGACGGCGGCGCTTTTTCGAAGCAGTTCCATGGAATATGTACGGAGTCTCGGCGGCGACCCTTTGTGTTACGTCACGGAACTGCCTCTTTTTCTGGTGGGGGACATGCCGCCGGGGAGGGGCTCGCAACAGGTCATTTCAGCGCTTCGTCTTCGGATTGCGCAAGGAGACGATGTGGATGAGGATATAAAGCGGTTGGGCCTTCGTACCCTGCCGCTCGAGGCGGCGCTTCGGATGCAACTTCGCACACTGTCCGCGGCGCTGGAGCAGGTTGTGGCCGGGGAAGGCTGAGGGCGCCGCTCACGCACTGCCGAAGAGCCATTGAACCAGATAGACCGCAAAGATCATGGCGAAAATGTCAGCGGTCAGCCCGGCGGG
>JANQSQ010000166.1 GCA_028283985.1 Rhodothermales bacterium
GCAGTAACGCATTGAACGGTCGTTCGTAAATAACCCGGCGGGTGGCGGGCGCGTCCACAGCCTTTTCTACATCGTCCACGAGAAGAAAACCGTCGAACCCGATAGCCTGGCTGAACGGAAGACCCGAGCCGAAATCCCACCGCGCGCTCACATCGAATCCCAGCACTTCCGTGGTCGCCACAATATTAAGCTGGTGACGGCGGTCATGCGCCGGGCGAAATTTCAATGTCTCTTCGCCGTACCAGAGTGGAATGGAAGCATCTTCCGCCTCGTACCGGGTCGAGGAAAGACCATAGTTTATATACCCGTAGTATCTCTGCCCCCGCACCTCGAGACGCACATCGACGCCTATCGAACGGCCCGTAGCCGGTTGCAATTTCGAGATGAGCCGGGGATAACTCGTCCATTCGGGAATAAAAAGATTCGACAGGTTTCGGTAATACCCTTCCACGGACAACTCCAGCCTGCGCAAGGGCCGGGCCCGGTACCCCAGCAGGGCATGCGAAGCCCGCTGCGGCCGCCCCTGCAGGACATTCAGCAAATTCGGATTGTCCTTGGGGACATTCGCCCAGACCGTAAACACGCTGGCGGCGTCCCGGCGGTCGTTGATGCCCAGAATCTCCTGATGATAGACGCCCCAGGCAGTGCTTATCTCATGAATCCCCCGCTGCCATACCGCACGCAGCCGGGGTTCGATATACGGGTCGAATCGGACCTTGTAAAACTGGAGACGAATTCCCGGACGAATACTGAACCCTCTCCCGGGCGCCACATCGAGTTCCAGATAGCTGCCCCACTGGGGTACGCTGGCATACCGGAGTTCGATATTCTGATAGAGGCCCCCAATGGCGCTGTTCAACCTGGTGGCGCGCAATTCGCTGCCTGCCCGGGCATCGATACCGTCGCCGAAATACGTCATATCCACCGAGACATGCGTGTTTTCGATACTTGACCAGCGTACGGGCTCTTCGCGGGGCCCGAGCTCCGTTTCGAGCCGCGAATACGACACATGGAGATCGGCCATGATCGAAAAGACGCGAGGCAACATCAGCAGACGCATCCCGACTGCATCGTTGCGCCAGCCTATTTCTTCCTGCACCCCGCCCGTGTCCCCCGTCAAAAACCCGCGATCCCAGGTCTTGAGACCCGTCACCGAGGCGCGCATATTGCTCTTCACCACCCCGTGCAGCTTGACGAAGGCGTCGCCGAAGTTGAACGGCAGATCATCGTCGAGGTAACGCGCCACGCCCTGTTCGATGTTCGACCGGCGAAGCGAAGCGGCAATGGAAATGCGGTTCGGCCACAGGGGACCTTCGTCGCGCGCCGAACTGAGAAACGGCGACGCGGCGGCGGAAGCGGCGTAGCGGCGCATGTTTCCTGTCCGCGACGAGATGTCGATCACCGAAGAAATCCACCCCCCGAACTCGCTTCCGTAGCCCCCGGCGTAAATATCGACCCGGTTGATATTATCGGACGGGAAGGCGGAATAGAATCCCATGATGTGAAATGGCTGGTACAGCAGAATGCCGTCCAACTGGATGAGATTCTGGGAAGGCTCTCCACCGCGGATGAAAAGTTGCCCGCCCCGATCGCCCGTCATCACAATGCCGGGCTGCGTAGACAGATAGGTCGCAAGGTCGCCGGTCACGTCCGGCCCCGGCACATATTCGATATCCGCGGCCCGGATCGTCTGCTGACCGGCTGTCACGCGGGCGCCGCCGCCCTGGCGCTCCGACTCCACAAGCACCTCGTCCATCTCCTCGTCGCCCGGTTCGAGCGCAATATTGTACGTGTAGACCAGGCCCGCCTGGAGCCGTAACGAATCGGTGTGCGGGCGGTATCCGACAAAACGCGCCTCGATCCGGTAGCGTCCGGGCGACAGTCCGGAAATCACATACGACCCGTCCTCGTTCGTCGCCGCCCCGCGGACGATCGCCCCTTCCTGTTCCAGCGCCACATTGACCAGTTCGAGCGGTTGCCCATCCGTAACGTCGGTAACGAATCCGCTGACAGAAGCCTGCTGCGCCTGACCAGCATGCGGAACAAGCAAACAACCCGCTCCGCACAATACGCCCGCCCAAAGCATACGCACGCGCTGCCGGAAAGGCCGATCGTACCCATTCATGTGCCGAAAATATTCTAAAGCGTTGCGCAACCGCTCCTTCGCCATGTCAACCCGGAACGCAGGCCACCCTTGTTTAGTCCACGGCCGGAAAACCCTGGGATACTCTGATTAAGTCCGCAAAGCTCAGAGGCTGAGAGGGGTGGTTTTGATCAGAATATCCCATACATGCCATATTCAGCGTACCCCTTTCGAAGCAGCATCCATCACATCCCGAATCGCCTCGACCACGAAATCCGGCGCTTCCCGGTGAAACCACGTTCCGCTGCGCCGGGTCTGCACATGCCGGCGCCATGTGAGCCCATCCAGCAGTTCTTCCCGTAATTCGGCCCTGGCACGGACCCCGTCCTCCGTTTCGCCTACCCAGCGCGGGGTCTCGGGGATTTGCAGGGATGTGAGCACAGCCACGGGGATATCCGGCAGCACACCTTCCCCCGGAAAAGCGCCTGTTTCCATCATATCCCTGTAAATCCCGAATTCGCCGCGTTCCGCATCCGAAGCGAGACCGTACAACATATTCCTTCCGGCAAGATATCGATCCATCGACTCCTTATCCATGGCGCCAAGCCTTTGCGCCTCCCCTTCATGCGCAGGTTCCACCAGCACCAACCCTGCTACGGCGCCGGGATAGCGCGCCGTAAATGTCCGGGCGAAAACGGCTCCGAGTCCATGCGCCACGAGGATGTACGGCGGCTCGGCGTCCAGATTCTGCAGGAGGGTATGGAGTTCTTCCGCAAGCATGGAAGGGGTTCTTTCGACCGGACCGGACGACGGCAAAACATCCGAATATCCCAGACCCGAACGCGAATACGATATGGCCCGGGCGAACGCCTGCACATCGTGGTGTACATAATCCCATACGCGCAGGTCTTCGCCCAGATCGGACACGAAAACGACGGGGATGCCTTCGCCTGCATCCAGCGCATACAGATTGTATCCCCCCGCATCCGCTTTCCGTCCGAGAGGACCCTCGAGCATATCCAGTTCGCGGTATTTCATTCGCCGCTCAAGCCGATCCATACGCTGCTGCACCCGCTCCAGGGAAAGGCGCCCCACAGAGGTAACGCTGCCGGGCGGCGCGAGCGTCACCGGCCCCATGCTTGCCTCCTCGTCGGAACAGACCCCCACAAACACCCCGTCCGGTTCACGCTCGAGCTGGCAATGTATTCGCCTGGAAGGCCACCAGGCAAAGGACAGCATCCCCTCGAGCAAACGCGCTTCCTCCACACGGAATTCGTCCTGCGCAAGATGCTCTACATGCAGGCGCGCCTCCGCCGACTCGCCGGCGTCGGGGAAAACGATCGTCACGCCGAAAGGCGTACCGCCGGGATTCTGCATGAATCCGGTCCATGTGCCTGCTTCCGGCGCATCGTCGGCCGGAACGGAAGTTTGGGCCCGGGCATGCCGAATGTCCCACGAAAGAAGGAATACAGCGGCGCAAAACGCCATCGCGATAAAACGCATGGGTACGTAAAACGGTTGGTTCATTGCAGAAAAAGCAAAAAATGCATTATCCTTCGCTCGCCATGCGGGCAAGCATATTCAGATTGTTCCGGGCGGTTCGATTGTCCGGATCGAGCCGGATCGTCATTTCCCAGGCCTGACGCGCCTCGTCGTACCGTTCGGCATTGCCGTACGCCACGCCCAGATTCAACCAGGCGTCCGTTAACGACGGATCGCGATCGACGATCATCCGATATTGCGCGATCGCCCCGTCGGTATCGCCGCTTTCCAGCATCAGCGACGCCAGATTCACATGCATCCGGAGATCGTTCGGAATGATGGCGATAGCCCGCTTGTAGGCATCCAACGCCCGGTCGTACATCCCCGCCTTGCGATGCACCTCGCTCAGATGCAGCCAATTCTGCACATCGCTGGGATCCCGGTTCACTGCCTCGTGCGCTTCGTTGATATCCTGCTGGATTTGCTGAGCCTCTTCGGCCAGCGCAAGATGAATCTCCGCCTCATCCTCCTCGCCAAGGCGCATCAGCGCCTGCCCGAGATTGTACTGCGCGCCGTGATGCCACTGACGTTCCTCGACCACCATGCGGAGTTGCGTCGCGGCTTCCTCCACCTCCCCCATGCGGAGTAATTGTGTCCCGATGACATAGCGGTAGTCCACGCTCTCGGGCCTGATTTCCGCAGCGCGTTTCGACAAGGCGATGGCCGTCTCGAAATCTCCCATTTCCTCGTGGAGTTGGCCCAGCCACATATACGCCGTCGTATTCGTACTGTCGATCATAATAGACTGCTCGTACGACCACTGCGCACTGTCGGCCATACCGAGTTTCGCATACGTGCGGCCCATTTCAAGATACAAATGGGTATTCGGCTCGATCGCCTCTTCGCGGCGGAACGCGCCGATGGCGTCCCG
>JANQSQ010000172.1 GCA_028283985.1 Rhodothermales bacterium
GGTTGTCGGTAGCCGCTTTCCCCTTTTTCATGCTGATAAGAAGATTCACGATAAACGGAATCTGGAAAACGAACAGCACCCACGAAGCGATCGACATCACTTCGTTGTAGACGATCACATCCTGCGCATGGGCGTAAATCTCTCCCCCGTCGTACAACCGCCGCGAAACGCCGGCCAGCCCCTGGATGAGCATGGGAAAGAAGATGAAATTCATGCTGACGATCGTGCCCCAGAAGTGAATCTTGCCGAGCGTGTCGTTCAGGGTCCGCCCGGTCATCTTCGGGAACCAGTAATAAATGCCGGCCATGAGCGCGAGAATAGTGCCCGGCGCCACCACATAATGAAAGTGCCCGATCACGTAATAGGTATCGTGCAGAGGAATATCGGTGGCCGCCAGTCCCAGCGGCAACCCCGTAAGCCCGCCGATGCCGAACATGGGCAGAAAGCCCAGCGCAAAGAGCATGGGCGTCGTAAACCGGATGGAGCCGCCCCACAGCGACAAGGCAAGCGCCGTAAGAATAATCACCGACGGGATCGAAATGATCATCGTGGTGGTCTGGAAAAACACGCTCATCACCTGCCCCATTCCGGTAATGAACATGTGATGCGCCCAGACGATGAACGACATGAAGCCAAGGAAAATCAGGGAGTACACCATTGCCTTGAATCCCCGTAGCGGCCTGCGCGAGTTGTTGGCGATAATCTCCGCGACGATCCCCATGGCCGGCAGCACCAGCACATACACCTCCGGGTGAGCCAGGAACCAGAACAGATGCTGCCAGAGCAATGGGCTTCCTCCGCCCGCCACATCGACCACCTCGCCGCTTACGACAAGCCCCGACGGCATAAAGAAACTGGTGTCGAGCAAGCGGTCGGCCAGCATCAGAAAGGAAGCAGCCTCCAGGGGAGGAAACGCCAGCAGCAACAGAAAAGACGTGATGAACTGCGCCCACACGAAGAAGGGCATCCGCATGAAGGTCATCCCCTCGGCCCGAAGCTGCACGATGGTCGTCAGAAAATTGACGGCGCCCAGCAGAGACGACGTGATGAGAAAAACCATGCCGAGAAGCCACATCGTCTGCCCCATCGACTCGATGACAGACAAGGGGGCATACGAGGTCCAGCCGGCCTTGGCGGCGCCGGCGGGCACAAAGAAACTGCCCAGCATGATCACGCCGCCCACGAAAAAGGCCCAGTAGCTGGCCATGTTGAGTTTCGGGAACGCCATATCCGGCGCACCGATCTGCAGCGGAACGATGTAGTTGCCAAACGCCCCCACCGCCAGCGGCACGATGCCCAGAAACACCATAATGGTGCCGTGCATGGCGCCCAGCTGGTTGTAGAATTCGGGGAGCATGACCCCCCCGGGCATCGTGTCGTCGGTGAAAAGCCAGCCGATCAGCGGGACAGGTTCTCCGGGATAGGCGAGCTGCCACCGCATGAGCATCACGAGCGAGAACCCGAACAGCAGAAAAAGAAGCGCCGTAATGCCGTACTGAATCCCGATGACCTTGTGGTCGGTCGAGAAAATGTATTTCCTCCAGAAGGAGTCGTGGTGAACGTCTTCCCCGTGGTGGCCTTCCGGGACGGCTGCGTGATCAGCCATAATGATCGATCGGACTTATGCGTCAGGAATAATGGATGGGCGGTTCGCGCCCGGCGCAGCGTGGAAAACCGCCTCGCTGCGCCGGACGCGTGTCGTTGCCGGCGTTTAGGCCTCTGCTCCGTCGCCGAAGGTAAAGTCGAGCGTAACGGATTCGCCGTCGGCCACGCTCACGCTCTGCTCCGTCACGCCGTATTCTTCGTGCCAGGCTTCGATGACATAGTCGCCGGCAGGCAGACCGTCTATGGAGTACCCGCCCGCTTCATCGGATGTGCTGAAATAGGGATGCGCCGTGACGCCCGCGAACGATTCCATCCACGGATGCACGTCGCATTTGATGCGGGCCCCGATTTCGGGAACCCGGAACGTTTCCGTGCGCTCCTGTCCCGCCAGAGGCATCCCGAAATTGAACGAACGATTCTCATTCGGCTGCGCATGAATGTTGTGCAGCAAGGCGTCGCTGTTGCGAATCAGGATGGGCTGTCCGGCCTGTACGCCGAACACGTGGGGGGTATAGGTGCATCCCACCTGATCCAGCACCACCGGTTCGGAAGAAGCCGGGAACGTCATATCTCCGAGGCCGTCCTTCACATACACGAAGACCCAGCGCAACGTGCCGTTGTCGTTCACGACCACCTTTTCGCTGAGCGCAGGGGCCATGCCGCTCTCGCTGCGGATATCCATGCACTCGCGGTCGATATTTAGCGCTTGTTGCTCGGGGGCCGTACCCGTAAACCGGATGGATCCCGACACCACAGCACTTCCCGCCGGCGTATATTCCTCTGCAACCGTATCGCCGCCCTCCGTGGAGTCACTGCCGGCGTCGGAGCCACCGCCGCCGCAGCCCGCGATAAGCATCGCGACCAGAGCGATCGGCAGCATGGAAAATGTAATTCTGTTCATGGGGTGCGTTCCTGCGTTTGGTTAAGAAGCGGTATGTGCGTATCTATGCACGATTATCGTCGATAGTATAGCAATACTAAAAATAAATTTGTGTGAAAAGATGGAATGGCTTTGGCCGCTGTTCGAACCTTACGTGCGCAAGCGTTTCGAGCGCCGGGGGATAGACGACCCGGACATGTCCGATCTGGATACCGCTTTCCTGCGCCTCCTGGGATCCGCCACGGTCACCATTCTGGTGCAGGAACCCTGGCGCGGCTCGGTCCGCTTCAAGGGGCTGGACCGCCTCCCGGCAGCGGAATGCATGGACCTGTTCCGGGATCCCGAGGCCTATCTGTTCGAACGCTTCGGGGGCGGAAAATACAAACTCAATTTCCACGAGGGATGGAATTTCGTGGCTACCCAGAATTTCAAGCCCGAAGGCGAACCGAAGTGGACGGATTTGCCTGATCTGGGGACATGACGGCGGGATGCGGTCCTTCGGGTCCGGCACCGCGCCTTTTCGCAAAACATAAGGGTACGACAGACTGCAGGCTGGCGAACGAATCCGGGGCCCGATGTTTTGCTGCAAGGCGCGTCCCGGACCCGCGTTTTCGATCCAGCGTACTTCTTTCGGGACAGGCGCCGGACCCTGTCGATCGCTGGCTACAGATCTATTCGTATGTCGCGCCCCTTGCCCTTCAATCCGGCGCCTGACGCCGGAGAAAGCCGGTAGGAAAATTTCAGCAGAATGTGGCGTCCCAGCGAAGCGATCCGCTCCTCCCGGATGTACGCGTTCGTGTTGGAAAACCGGACATCCTCGTTCCGTGCAAGCAAATCGAATCCCGCCAGTTCGATATCGGCGCGTTCGTTCATCACGGACCGCGCAATGGAAGCCCCCAGAATGGGTACGCTGTCCACGTCGCCAAACACTTCCCGGGAATACAGCCGGTAATCGAGCGAACCGGTTACACGCCATTTCTCCGTGAGATACAGGGTGGCGTCGGCGTAGTACGTACGGTTGACGTACTGCCGGTTTTGTGCTGCATTCAGCGAATAGTTCACCGCATTGAACGCGTACCGGGCGCCTGCCCGTATGTCGAACAGGTCTGTATTCCTGTTATTCAGGCTGACATCGATGGTATGGCGAAAAATGCGCGATATGTTCTCGGCTTCGTTGACGTATTCGAGGCTGCGCTCGAAGAACGGATTGTTGGCGACATTGACTTCCACGCCAAGAGGACGAACAGGCATGCCGAAATGGGCGCTTCCGGAAAACATCCAGGCGCCCTCCGCATTGACCGGGGTGATGACCTGCCGGAGCCGCTCGTCCACCATTCTGGACTGTACAATGTCGTTGTTTACGTATTCGCTCCGGGCGAATACAAACAGCTTCATAAACGTGAACGGATCGTAGAACGAAAAGCGCAGATTCATGTTGTGGCGATATTCCGGCTTCAGCGCAGGATTTCCCGCGCGCACAAGCAGCGGGTTCGTGTTGTTTGTAAGGGGTTGCAGGTCCGTAACGGACGGCTCGCGCGCATGCGCCGAATACTCCAGCGAGAAATCCATGCGCTCGCCCAAATCATAGTCGAAGCGCGCCCGGGGCAACACATGCGTATAGGCGTTTTCTATCCGCGGACGGGAAGCCGCGCCCGCCGTATCCACGATCTCTCCGTCCAGCGACGATCTTTGGAGGTTGGCCCCTATACCGGCCTTGAACCTCTCCCCGCTTGCCTGGTATCGAATACCCCCCTGTACGTAGGAATACCTGCGGTCGTACCCGGAAGAAAGCAGGTCGTTGAAGATGGACGCGCCGGACGCCATATCGAACACCGACTGCCTGCGCTCTTCCTCCAACTGCCGACTCTCAACCTGAAATTCCAGTCTCCCGCCTGTCCCCACCGGCTCGATGTACGAAAGCCTCTGTGTCGAACTGAATGAATTCCCGGGGCGGGTCTGCAACTGCATGATCTCGTCGCTCGAAAGCACGTTCCCTTCCTCGAGGAATTTCGTGATCGAATGGAGATTGCCGGACATCTCATTGTCGTTCAGACTGCCCCGCACTTCTCCCACGAGGCTCCGGCCTTTTTCGTCCAGCCGGCGACGCCACGTAAGAGAGCCGTTGCCGCCCAGATTATCGCTTTCCGATCGGTAGTCGGTCCGGGCCGCGTTCACGTTCGCTCCCCTCGCCAGCGTAGCGGTTTCCGAACTATTCGTCAGGGAGGAAGCGCCCGCCCTCAGGTTGCCGCGCAGCCGCAGGTCATGTCCCTCGCCCAATTTATGCGACGCGTTCACCGTCAGCCGGTGGGTCAGGTTATCGGTGGTCTGTTCCCCGGTCTCGTTGACGAAAGAGGATTGCGCGGGGCCAAGCAATTGCTGCTGCTGCGCTGCGCGATCCTGCCGGTTATCCACGTTCGACAGAAAATAACTGGCATGCGCCGTGGTGTTTGCCCCCAAATCCCTGTTCGCATTCAACCCGACCGAAACCGTCTCGGACAACCCGTCCCCGGTATTGGACAAACCGCCGCCGTCCCGGAGGATTAATCTCCCCCCCATGGCCTCCAGGCCTCCCAGAAGCGTAGCGATATCGCCGAACGAAAAATTCTGCCGGTTGACGTTGTTGACGTTCCCGACGAGAGACAACTGCGTGGACGGGCCGAACCGGTTTACGGAAACGTCGCCGTCGTAGCGTTCCTCGCTCCCGTACCCTCCGGCCAAGTGTCCGAAATACCCTTTCTCCGCTTCCTCTTTCAGGTCCAGATTGATGGTTTTGACGTCTTCTCCATCCTCGACGCCGGTAAACTCCTCCATATCCGACGCCTTATCGTATACCTGCACCTTTTCGACCGCATTCGCGGGCAGGTTTCTGGTGGCGATGGTGGGATCGTCCCCGAAAAATTCCTTCTCCTCGACCAGCACTTTCTGCACTTCCTCGCCTTGCGCCCGGATCGTGCCGTCGTCTTCGACCTCTACGCCGGGCAATCGCCGCAGCAAATCTTCCACCATGTCGTTGGGGCGCGCGGCGAAGGCGGCGGCATTGTATTCGAGCGTATCCGCTTTGACCACAATGGGTATGTGTTCGGCGCCGACGACCAGTTCGTCCAGTTCGACCGTCGAGGATTCGAGCACGATGGTTCCCGCATCGTAGTCGCCGCCCGACAGGTCCATGTCCTGCCGGTGCGTCCGGAACCCGACATAGGTGACCTGCAGGATATACGCCCCTCCGGGAACGCGCCGAAGCGTACACGCCCCGTCCCGATCGGTCGTCGAGAACCGGGTCAGTACCGAATCCTCGCGGGTGAGCGCCACCACGGTCGCGCCCGCAAGCCCCGCACCCGTCGAATCCGCCACCACGCCGGCGACTTCGAAACGGCCGGCCTGCGCCGCAGCCGTTTCCGGCCGGAAAACCAGGATAAGAAAACAAACAACGACCCCAATCCCTACCGCCCGCCAACCGATGTACGCGTGTCTCATAACAGGGAAGGCATCAGATTTCATAACCGGGAAGAAAGCAAATCGGAATGATCGCAAGCAACGCATGGTATGGTCGCGTCAGCGATCAACCCGACGAATAACAACGCGTCCATTACCACCCTGATTTTGCATCTCTTCCGTTTTCTTCTTCACAATAGCGGCGAACTCCTCCTGCGTAACCTCCCTGCCTTTTTCCGGAGCCGCCATCGATGCCTCCTCAGGCATCCCGGGCGAAACATGCGTGGCGTTCCAGGTCGTGAGATTTCCGTCGTCGATGGACAACACCAGAATCGCGCCGGGCAGCCCTCCGAACGAGGCGGGACCGATCGATACGGGAAGTTCCGGAGCAAACCAGGCTTCCACCATGGCGCTGTCCGCTTCCGTAACCGCCTTCTGGCATGCAAAACCGAGGTATTCGCTTTGCTCCCCCGTGAGGCGCCAGGCATATTCGGGACGGTCCCCCCGGATCAGGAAAGTGCGCCCAAGAAAATCTTTTTGCTCGGTAACCGTCCAGGCCTCGAGATCGGTGTACGTTACGCTACGGTCCTGCGAACGCCTCATCCGTACACGTACAAACGTATCGCCCCGGGAATGACTCGCCGATCGATCGGCTATTGCGGTCGAATCGGAGGCAGGCGTCATCAACGAGGCCGTTTCCGTAAAATGAAGGCTCCAGACCGTGGTGTCCACTGCGGACACGGAAGCCAGTAACTGCTCCTTGATTTCCTGGGGAAGTTCTGACGGAAGTTCCATCATCCCCTCGGGGATTTCCGGCTTTACGGTTCGCTGGTAACGGATCGTTCCTGACGTCTGGGCAAGCCCCGTCGTCGGGAGCAGAGCATACAGAGCCGCGCATCCCAACAGAATCGGCGCCATGGCCTTCAAGGCGGAACGCATTGTGAGAAATACCGCAGTATCAAGAGGCATATACCTGGTGCGTGTGTACAGTAACAAACATGAACGGTTCGGAGATCATCCCGGACAAGCTCGAGGGAACACGAATACAACGAACGTCGGCAGGGATATATTGTTTGCCGGAGACAAGCGCCGAACGCATACCCGGCAAGCGGCGCTTCCCGGAGAAACCCCCCGC
>JANQSQ010000220.1 GCA_028283985.1 Rhodothermales bacterium
CCCGAAACGCTGTCGCGCATGGCCCAGTACGAAATGGCCTTCCGCATGCAGATGTCCGTACCGGAAGCCATGGACATAGAAGACGAACCGCAGTGGGTCCACGACATGTACGGCACGAAACCCGGCGCGGTCTCCTATGCGAACAATTGCCTGCTCGCGCGGAGGCTGGTGGAACGGGGCGTGCGTTTCGTGCAGCTGTTCCACTGGGGATGGGATGCGCACGGCGCCAGTGCAGCGGAAGCGCTCAACATCGGTTTCAAGGAGCGCTGCGACGAGACGGATCGACCCACAACGGCCCTCCTGCTGGACCTCAAGCAGCGGGGACTCCTCGAAGATACGCTCGTAGTATGGGGCGGCGAGTTCGGCCGCACGCCGATGCTGGAGAACCGCACCGGGGACGACAATCCCTTCGTGGGCCGCGATCACCACACGGACGTGTACACCATGTGGGTAGCGGGCGGCGGCGTCAAGCGCGGGTTCACCTTCGGCGAAACGGATGAAATCGGATACTCGGCCGTGAAAGACCGCGTACACATCCACGACCTGCAGGCAACCATTCTGCATCTGATGGGCATGGATCACGAACGGCTGATCTTCGAGCACCAGGGACGGGACTACCGCCTGACGGACGTACACGGAAAAGTGGTGCGGCAGATCCTGGCGTAGGCGGTTCCGCCGACAGAACAGCTTTCGCCCCTCATCGGCACGTTACATGGAGTGAGGATCGCCGGATTGCACGCCAGCGCAGACCCGGCGATTTTTCGGCCATCGGCTCAGCATGCATATCGAAAACATTTCCCGCTGGAGACCGCCGCCGGAGTGGCCCCGGATCACCGTGATCGATGCGCATACGGCGGGCGAACCGCTGCGCGTGATCATCGACGGCTACCCTCCCCTCGAAGGCGATTCCATTCTGGCCAGACGGCGCCATGCGCAACGGCGCCTGGACCATCTTCGCCGGGCGCTCATGTGGGAACCCCGCGGCCATGCGGACATGTACGGATGCCTGCTTACGGAACCGGTCACGGAGGAGGCGGATTTCGGGGTCCTGTTTCTGCACAACGAAGGCTACAGCACCATGTGCGGCCACGGAATCATCGCCGTGACCAGAGTAGCGCTCGAAACCGGCCTGCTTCCCAGAACCGATCCCGTAACCTGCGTGCGCATCGACACTCCGGCGGGTCTGGTTACGGCCTTTGGGCATTGGGAAAACGAACAGGTGCGGCGCGTTTCCTTCGAGAATGTGCCGTCCTATGTGGACAGTCTCGATCAGACGGTCGATGTCCCGGGATTGGGCTCGGTGCGCTACGATCTGGCCTTTGGCGGCGCGTACTATGCTTTTGTCCGGGCGGAAGAGGTGGGTCTCGCCTGCGAGGGGCGCCACACGCCGGAGCTCATTGCAAAGGGAATGGCGATCAAGCACGCCATCATGGACAGCCGCGCCATCCGGCATCCCTTCGAAGAAGACATGGGCTTCCTGTACGGGACGATTTTCATCGGTCCGGCCGAACATGACGGCTCGCACAGCCGGAACGTGTGCATCTTTGCCGAAGGCGAGGT
>JANQSQ010000239.1 GCA_028283985.1 Rhodothermales bacterium
CGGCACATCGGGTACGGACGATCTGAGCAGCACGACCTTGCTGACCCCTACATTTTTTGTGCCGAGCGAAGTGGGTGGGGCGGACAAGGCCTACGACTACACGGTGACGCTGTCGGCTACGGGTATCAGCGATGTAACGGAAGACGTCACCGTGACAGTGCTGGAGAGGCCGGATACCCCGGTCACATGTGCAGACAGCCCCTATGAGGTGAACGAGGGTGATGCTGACATTGAATTGGAGTGTACAGCGTCGGGTGCGTCTACGTATACATGGTCCTGGTCTCCAACCGACAATCTGACAGGTCACGATACGGCTACGCCCGAGTTCGCTGTGCCTGACGATGTAGATAAGGACATTACCTATACGTACGCGGTGACGGCGAGCGCGGAAAATGTGGATGACGGCACTGCAACGGTCAGAGTGACGGTGCGTGACACGGCTACGCCAGCCCCTGTTGTCACCTGTACAGATAGCGAGGTTTACGAAGGGGATTCTGATATTGAAGTGGATTGTACGGTAGAGAACGAACCTTCTAATGCGAGTTATAGCTGGTCAGGTACGAGTATTAGTTTGTTATCGGCAAGGAACATTCTTCGACCTACCTTTAAGGTGCCTGATGATGTACAAGGTCATTCCTTACTTCGTAACATAAACTATTCTGTAACATACGCCTATTCTGTAACATTATCTTCTCCCGATATAGATAATATTACGACTAGTTGGAAAGTAACAGTATTCAATAAACCCTATATACATAGTTGTATAACGTCGGTCAATAGGTTTGTTCATGAAGGAGATCCACCATTGAAACTTGAAGGGTGCCTCAATTCTCCTCAAAATTCTCGAAGTGGAAATTATAGTTATGCTTGGAATGTTACAGGAACTACCTCGTCAAGCGCGCTATCACTATTAACGCCAACTAATGCAAGAACAACTGTTTTTAATACGCCTTTTAATGTGGATAGCGATATTGGCTATGAGTATATTCAGACTATATCCGCTCCTGATGCACACCCGTTCTACGCAACATTCACGGTTCATGTTCGTGATTTAGATGGAACTGATTTTAACTTAACTTGTCTAAATACAGCTTTTGATGTTTATGAAGGGTCTAATAATTTCGTAATAGCGTGTGAGGCGCCGGGAGCGCCAGCAGATGCTACGTGGCTGTGGGAGGTGAGAAGTCCGACAACAGATATTGATAGATTATCAGCCACTAATATATCAAGTCCAACATTTGACGTACCTGGTATAGGATTTGGAAATGGTAAGTTTTATTATAAGGTAACTGTAAGTAAGGGTTCACATTCTGAAAGTATAGATATTAGTATAGAAATTAACGCTCGAAATGTTCGAATATTTGAGTGTACTGGTAGGTATACCTTCTATGAAGGAGATCCTGATCAGAGAATAGGAAATTGTACAATTACCCATGAAAATCGATCACTAAATACTAGATATTTTAGTTGGTTATGGAAGCCTACAGGTACTACGCATAACACCGATAGGTTGTCAAATATCCGTATTCCTAATCCAAAGTTTGATGTACCTGCAAGCATCTCCAAGGATGAAAAATATACATATGATGTAGTTATTAATAGCAGTCACGCTCACAATATAAGGGTATTCGTACTCAACTATGATTATCAAGTATCGGTTCAATGTAATCCTTCATCGTATGACATTAATGAAGGTACTCCCGATTTTGATTTGAATTGTTCGGCCTCTGGACCGCCCGATGGCTCTGTTTATAGTTATCAATGGCATCCTGTGTCTCCTACAACTACGTTATCTCGTCTACGTGAAGCGAGGAGTCCGACCCCTACATTCATAGTTCCAAGAGATGTTGATTCGGATACTATATTCATGTATAGGTTGGCCGCTGTTGCTCAAAACAGTAAAGTGGGGTATGCAACCGTTATGATTACGGTGAGGAACGGGCCTCCGATATCGGTCTCGTGCGCGGATCCGGGTTCGGTCTACGAGGGTTCGGCGGACGTCGCGCTGAACTGCACGGCGTCGGGCGCTCCTTCGGGCTCCGGCTACGCGTACGCCTGGACGGCCCGGGGCTCCACGCCGAACACGTCGCTGCTGAGCGAGACGGACATTGCCTCGCCGACGTTTGACGTGCCTGACGAAGTGTCCGCGACGACGACCTACGAGTACCTTCTGACCGTATCGGCGAAGAACGCGGAAGACGGATCGGCGAGGGTTGCCGTGACGGTGCTGAACACGGG
>JANQSQ010000269.1 GCA_028283985.1 Rhodothermales bacterium
CCCTCGAATTTTCAGGTTGCTGCCGCCGGGTTTTCGTTCCAGTGGACGACGGTGCCGATGCGCTCGCCGGAGACGATGCTCTGCAAATTGCCCGGCTCATTTACGTTGAACACAAGGATCGGCAATTTCGATTCGCGGCAGAGCGTAAAAGCCGTAATGTCCATGATGCGCAGATCCCTGCGAATGACCTCGTCCCCGGCAATTTCATCGTACATTTTCGCATCCGGATCGGCTTCGGGATCCGCCGAAAAAATGCCGGCGACACGCGTACCTTTCAGGAGGGCGTCGGCTTCGATTTCAAGGGCCCGAAGCGCAGCAGCCGTGTCCGTCGTGAAGTATGGATTTCCGGTGCCGGCGCCGAAAATGACCACCCGTCCTTTTTCCAGATGCCGGATAGCCCGGCGGCGGATGAACGGCTCGGCGATCTCCTCCATTTTTATGCTGGATTGCAACCGTGTCTGGAGACCCGCTTGCTCGAGTGCGTCTTGCAACGCCATGGCGTTGATCATCGTAGCGAGCATGCCCATGTAATCGGCGTGGGCCCGGGTCATGCCGGCATGGGCAGTTCGAACCCCGCGAAAAATGTTGCCCCCGCCGATTACGACGGCCACCTCTATCCCGCGCTCCACAATGGTTTCGATCTCCCGAGCGTATCCGGCAAGTACATCGGGATCGATGCCGTACGACCGGGCGCCCAGCAACGCTTCCCCACTCAGTTTGAGCAGAATACGCTTGTATGCGCTCCGATGCGTATCGCTTGCCATGATTTCAGGGGTCAGGAGATTATTCTCCCAGCGCGAAACGAACGAACCGGCGCACGCCAGCCCCTGCCTTCTGCAGCATTGCCTTCACGCTCATCGAGGAATCCTTGACGAAAGGTTGTTCGACCAGCACGTGATCCTTGTAGTACCGTTCCAGCTTGCCGGTGGCGATTCGGTCAATAATGTGATCCGGTTTGCCTTCGTTCCGCGCGGACTCCCGCGCAATCTCAAGCTCTTTCTCCTTGACGCTCTCGGGGACATCTTCCCTGGTAGTGGCGACGGGGTTCATGGCGGCCACCTGCATGGCCACGTCGGTTCCGGCGTCTTCCACTTGACCGTTGCCGTACATGTCCACAAGAACGCCGAGACGGGAGCCCGGGTGAATATAGGCAACGATTTGCCCGTCCTCGCTTTCAAGCAGGGCGAACCGGCGCGCGACAATCTTTTCGCCGATTTTTCCCGTGGCTTCCACCAGGGTCTGTTCTACAGATCGACCCTCCGCGAACTCGACGTCTTGCAATGCATCGGTGTTTTGCGGCGCTTTTTCCAGTACGATCCGGGCAATGGCTTCGGCAAGTTGCCTGAACTCCTCGTTCCTTGCGACGAAGTCGGTTTCACAATTGAGTTCGAGGAGCGCTCCCTTTTTGCCGTTGCCGGAAAGCGCAGCCACCACGAGCCCCTCATTGGCTTCTCGAGCGGCTCGTTTCTCCGCCACCTTCTGCCCTTTTTTGCGCAGAATATCCACGGCGGCTTCCAGATCGCCGTTCGCTTCCTGGAGCGCTTTTTTGCAGTCCATCATGCCGACACCCGTAAGTTCACGGAGTTTTTTGACGTCGGCTGCCGTTATAGTCATGGTCGTTTCCTGTCTTCAAAGAGGAATTCACCGGAGAAGCGATCCGTGCGGCTGCGGGGATCGCCGGTTCGTCAGGATTTCCGCTTGTTGTTTTCGTTGGTTTCCTTGTTTTCTTTCGCCCGTTTGCCTTCGTTCACCGCATTGGCGATCACGGAAGTAACAAGCTGAATCGACTTGAGCGCGTCGTCATTGACCGGGATCGGGTAATCCACCAGGTCCGGATCGCAGTTCGTATCGATCATTGCAATGATCGGTATGCCAAGTTTGCGCGCCTCCTTTACGGCAATGTGTTCCCGATTGATGTCCACCACGAAAACCGCTCCCGGAAGACGCGGCATGGCGGCGATGCCGCTGAGCACCTTCACGAGTTTTTCGTGTTCGCGGGTATGCATCAGCCGCTCCTTTTTCTTGTGCGTCTGGAAAGATTCGCCTTCCTCGAATCGGGCCAACTCGTCCATTCGCCGGATGCTCCCGCGAATAGTCTGAAAATTCGTCAGGGTGCCGCCAAGCCAGCGTTCAACCACGTACGGAGAATCGCACGATACCGCATAGTTACGGACCGTTTCCCTGGCTTGTTTTTTTGTGCCTACGAAGAGGAGCGGCCTGCCCATGCGCGCAAAACGGGAGGCCGCTTCCGCTGCGGTGTTCAGCATCGCCTGCGTTTGCATCAGGTCGATGATATGGATGTTGTTCCGCTGCATGAAGATGTATTTTTTCATCTTCGGATTCCAGCGGGATGTGAGGTGCCCGAAATGCGTACCTGCTTTAAGGAATTGCTCAATGCTGACCTGATGTCCGGATTTCTGTCCGGCTTCAGGGGCTTCCTGCGAGGCGGCTCCGGGCTCGGAGACCGTCGTTGCGGGTGTCGTTTCGCTCATGACCAGGGCGGAATCCGCCGGGTTTGTTCCTCTACCGCCATCCCTCATGAAACATGACCGGCGCCCCGGCCACCCTGTTGCATGTCAGGCGATATGTGTGATTAAAAACGGTTGTCCGGCGCATGCGTTACCGCTTGCTGAACTGGAACCGTTTGCGGGCTTTCGGACGACCGTACTTCTTGCGTTCGACCATGCGATCATCTCGGGTAAGAAGTCCGGCGTCGCGAAGAGGTTTTTTATAATCTCCGTTAACATCGATCAGCGCACGGGCGATTCCGAGTCGGATGGCTTCGACCTGTCCCGTTAATCCCCCGCCTTTTGCATTGACCAGCACGTCGAATTGCCCGGTCGTACCGGTCACCTCAAACGGCTGGAAGATGATCTTGCCCCGCCAGTCGAGCGGAAAATATTCTTCATAGGGACGGCGGTTAACCGTTACCTGACCGTTTCCGGCGCGCAGATACACGCGTGCGGTGGATGTTTTCCGACGGCCTATGCCGATGTGCTGAGCAGGTGCTGCCATGAACTGAAGAGTCGTCGCTTCGCTGGTTATAAGGTGAGTTCCTTTGGTTGCTGCGCACCGTGCGGATGATCCGGGCCGGCGTACACCTTCAGTTTTTTGAGCATCTGACGGCCAAGGGGGCCTTTCGGCATCATTCCCCGGACGGCGTTCCGCACGATAAAATCCGGTTTGGAGGTGCGCATTTCCTCGGGTGTCGTGAACCGTTCGCCGCCTGGATACCCGCTGTAACGAAAGTATTCTTTTGCCGTTTCCTTGTTGCCGGTGAGGCGGACCTTGTCCGCATTTACGACAATCACAAAATCGCCGGTATCCACATGGGGCGTGAACCGCGGCTTGTGTTTTCCGCGCAGAATCGAGGCGATGCGCGATGCAAGTCGTCCGACTACCTGATGCGAGGCGTCGACGACGTACCATGTGCGCTCCACGTCGCCGGGCTTAGCGGAATAAGTCTTGAAGCTGTTCGCATTCATAACCAAATTTATTTATCTTGAGCCGCTGCGCAGCACATCTTTGCCTGAATTCCTCGCACAGGCACCGATCAAGGCGGTTCCATGGCGTCGGATCATTCCAGTGGAGTGCCCGGACGACTCTAAAAGCACCTGTTACGAATCATCGTAGCCAAGGAAAATACGGCCTTTGGAGCATTACGTCAAGTATTTCCACACAGATGCTGACCGTGATTTCATGTAGCGATCTTGCAGCGTCTTTGACCCGCCAGACTCCCCCTCGAAACCGTTGCTCGTGCAGTTTTTTCCGCAGTCCGCTTTATTTTCTCGCCCGTCGCCGGGTTACCGATGCCGTACTCATCTTTTGAATCGCTGGACGAATTGGTGGCCGCCCTGCCTTTTCACCTTGACGACATTTCCGCCATAAACGCAACCTATTTACGCTGGTACGCCTCACGAGGCGCCCATGAGCGCGAAGTGATTCAATTATGGACGTACTGTTATATTCGAAGATATTTTCTCGTGAAATTCATTCAGGAAACATCCTGGAGCGTAGCGGATATGGATGCGATCATCGAGGCCGCGTTTCGCAAAACGGAAGAACGGGAAGGCCAGATCAGGGAGCCGTCGCGTTATGCGAACTGGGTCAGCGTGGTGTGCAAGAATACGTTCCGCAACTACCTTCGCTCGAAACGCCACCAGATACCCATCGAGCACGCCCCGTTGCTTTCTCTCGTGGCGGAAACGCCGGCTGCTTACAATGAAACCGGGAAAAAGCAAGAGGTCCTGGCCTGCGCCATAGATAGGCTTCCGCCTCATCTGCATGCTTGCATGCAGCTTCGCTTTCTTTCCGGGTTATCGTATAGAGAGATCGCGCAACGGACAGGTCGGCCGCTCCCGACCATTCGCGCATACATTTACAAAGCAGTCAAACGGCTGCGGGAAGATGCGGAATTTCTAAGAAATATCGAATAAAGTATCCTAGGGCCTGTTTTCGCGCCATGCGGCGTTGCCGCTCGCTTATGTGGCTGGGCCGCACTGCGCTCGCGACGCCTGATCTGGCAGAAAAACAGGCCCCGCAGAGCGCCGCTGCATAGTGTGAACAGGCCCTAAAAACAATATGTCCGGAGCAGGGCACGTTTTTGTTCGACAGGTGTTAAGATGTGCAGGATACTCTGATCAAAAACCGCTTCGCGTTCGCGCGTGAAGCGCTCTTCCCCCAGCCTCTGAGATTTGCGGACTTAATCAAGAGCATCCTGTAGTGTATGGAGTTGTGATGCGAGTTTCCCCCTTTCCTCACTGGCGCTTCGAGCAGGGCCATGGAAGAGAAGACACGACGGTCCACCGTCGATAGGGCACTGGCGGTTCTTGCCGTTATGCGCGAGCAGGATGCAGACAGGAGACCGATTGATTTGGCCGCTGCGTTGAAGCGACTGGAACGATCTTTTCAGGGGTGCCCCTCGCTAAAGACGCGCTACGAATGTATGCGGCGTCGGCGGGACGAACTGGAAGCCTCTTCGTACGCCGGCAGGCAATTCCGTGAACTTGCAGGAGGAACCCCTGCGATTTTGCAGCGATCCTCCCCTGCTGCCCCGCGGGATTCCTGGCGGAAAAAATTTCGGACACATGGAACGGCAGGCGCCCTTTCACGATGTACGGCGCTGTTCCTGCTATCCTTCCTGTCAGTATGGGTGCTGTGTCTGTTTGTCTCCCGGGGGGCAAAGGCGAGAGGATAATGGCGCCGGGCACGGTCCCCTTCCGATCTGTCAGTTGTTCAACATTACCGGCATGATGAGCATCAGGACATGTTCGCCGTCCCGCTGGGTTTGCGGCGTAACGACGCCGGCGCGGTTCGGAGAACTGAACTCGATAACCACTTCATCGTCGTCGATGTGCCCCAGGACCTCGTTCAGATAGGTTGCATTGAATCCGATAGCCATCGGCTCGCTGTTGTATTCGCATGGTACGGTCTCATGCGCTTCGCTCGCCCGCTCAATATCCTGTGCATGAACTTCGATGTGGTCTACATTGAGATTCAAGCGTATCTGAGGCGTCAGGCTGGACGAATACAGGCTGACGCGTTTCACTGCGGCGAGCAGGGCATTCCGCTCCACAACAATCCGCTTGTCGTTGTCTTTCGGTATGACGGCTTCGTAGTTGGGGTAAGCTTCGGCAATAAGCCGCACCAGGATGCGGGTATTGTCGGCAACGAAGCCCGCATATCCTGCGTCTACGAGAATCGTACATGTTTCTCCGGAGAGGACCTTGCTGGCCAGTGAGATGGCTTTTTCCGGAATGATGAAGTTGACCTCTTCCTGCGCCGTCATGGAGTCGATTTGCATGCGGACAAGGCGGTGTCCGTCGGTCGCAACCGCGCGTCCCGGGTCCGGACCGATCTGAAAATACACTCCCATCATGGCCGGGCGCAGAGCATCCCTGCTGACGGCGAAACTGGTTTTGTCGATCGCGCGCCGGATCAGATCGCCGGTTGTTTCTATGCTGTGTTCCGGATCGAGTTCGGGCAAGGATGGATAGTCGCTTCCATCGTGTCCGGACATTTTGTATTCGCCCGTATCGGTTTTGAGCACGATCCGGAATTCGTCATCCGCCTGGAAAGAGATCGGCACTTCGGGCAGAGCGCGCAGCGTGTCCAGCAGGCGCCGGGCCGGCACGGCAATGCGTCGGGTATGGTTTTCTTCAAACTGCACGTCGACCTGTTGCACAATGGTGACCTCCAGATCCGTTGCGCTCAGGCTGAGGCGCGTTTCGTCAACCTGTTCGAAAAGAATGCACTCCAGAATGGGTAGAGTGCTTTTTGTGGGGACGGCTCCCCCGGCGGTGGTCAGCGCCTTGAGTAGATCGGCGCTTGAGGCGGTAAATTTCATAGCGTTAATGTTTAATGTATCGGCTCCTTAGGTAGCAAATGCGCGACGGTTAGTAAGATAGCCATGCCCAAGGTACTAAGATAGTAGTGCGCAGGCGAAAGAATCACCGGTGACGTATCTCAATTTCCCGACGGATTCGTTTGAGAGTATCGCGGAAATTCGGGTCTGTCTCCATGTGGTTCTCGACGCCCCGGCAGGCATGAATCACGGTAGAATGATCCTTGCCGCCGAAGTACCTGCCTATCGTTGCGAGGGAATGCCCTGTCAATTGTTTGCTGAAATACATACCTACATGACGCGCTTGCACAATCTCGCGCTTTCGCCCCCGGCCAAGCACCAGGTCCTCAGAGACCCCGAGGTATTCGCAGGTGATGCGGCGGATTTCTTCCACGGTCGGTTTTGCGTGCGTGTCAATGAGCATTTCGCCCAGCACTTCCCGGATGAGTTGGGCATCTATGTCGCGCCGGTGCAACGTGGCGTGCGCCAATAGACGTATCAGGGCGCTCTCCAGTTCGCGGACATTGTTCTTGACATGGTGTGCAATGAATTCGATGCATGCGTAAGGTATGGAGATATCCTGGTCATTGGCTTTGCGATTGAGAATGGCGATGCGCGTTTCCAGTTCGGGTTGCTGGAGATCGGCGACGAGTCCTCCCTGAAATCGCGAGAGCAGCCGGTCGGCCATGCCGGCCATTTCCTGCGGAGCCCGGTCTGTCGAAAAAACGATCTGTTTGCCGGTATGGTACAGGATGTTGAAGATGTGGAAGAGGCCTTCCTGCGTTTTTTCCTGATCGCTGAAGAACTGGATGTCGTCGATGATTAACAGGTCTATGTCGCTGTAGAACGCGACAAACTCGTTGCTCCGGTTTGTCCGGAGCGATTGCATATAGTCCGAGGTGAAATGATCGCTCGACGTATAGAGGACCTTGTAGTTGCTGTGCTCGCAGACATGGTTGCCGATGGCCTGAACCAGGTGCGTTTTTCCTAACCCGACGCCTCCGTAAATCAGTAACGGGTTGAATGTCGTATAACGGGGCTGCTGCGCGATGGCCAGAGCGGCGCTGCGGGCGAACTGGTTGCAATCGCCTTCTATGAACCGGTCGAAGGTATACGAACTGTTGAGCGGAAGTCCGGATGCGACGAACAACGGGCCCGGGGATTCGAAAGCGCTTGATGCAACGTTGAGCAAATAGTCCGGCGTCGCCGGGTCGGAAAGGGGCTCTGCATCGGGAACGGATGCCGGTCGTTCCCCTGCACTGTCCGGCAGATATGCGGATGTTTTTTGATGGTCCTGTTTCATGCTGTCGCTCACGATGGCCATATCGTCAAAAAAACCCGCCGGATGGCGTAGTTCGTCCGATATGCACCGATTATTCACAATCGGGAATCATTCCCTCGAGGATTCGTATGTTTCATCTTCGGTTTCTGATGGATACACTCACAGGTTATGCACACCATCTTCTTTTGTACAGGTCCAAGTAGATAAAAGACTTAAGTCAAAAATTCGGGCATTTTTCCACATTCCCTGCTTCATTTTGTCGTCGCTGGCTACATATTTTCAGTGGATGAGGCAATTTTGCCAACAACTTACTCACAAACATGCCGTTTTGTGCGTTATCCAGAGGAATCCCTCTGCCGGAACTCGACGGCGCCTTCTTTTTCCCGCGGGACACATGGCAGGATTGTAACTATTTCGGGATCAAAAGACAAGCCGGCATGCCTTGATTTCGCATGTGCGGGCCGGTACGGAATCTCTGTTTACACCGCACGCATTTTTGGCGAATCCGTGGTGCGTTTTTGTCCCGGAACGCTGGCGTGCATATCTTCGTTTGATGGAACAGATTTGACATGCTGTCATGTTTGCGATAGGTATCGAAGCGCTGGCGTCCGGAGTGCATGAACGAACGTTCAAGCCGGAAGTCGAGGCGCTGGAATTGGACCCTTCAGTGTTTCGGGATGTGGAAGTCACGGCACGCCTTGACGTGGCCGAGGGGCGCATTCTCGTTTCGCTGGCGGTTCGAGCGCAGATTACGCTGGAATGCGACCGTACGTTGCGTTCCTTTGATCAGCCGGTCGAAGGTGCGTATCGCATCCTGTTTTCTTGCGCGGAGTTCGCAAGCGGTAGGGAAGGCAGCTGCAATGAAGTCAGGATAATGGACCCGAATGATCGGGTTCTGGACCTTACCGATGTTACGCGAGACACGATTTTGCTTGCGGTGCCGGCGCGTCGCGTCGCTCCCGGGGCAGAGGACATAGACATCCCGATGACGTTCGGCGTCCCGCAAGGAACGCAGGACAGCAGCATAGACCCACGCTGGGAAGCACTCATTGCATTGAAGTCAGAGGAGGACCGGAATTAAGGTCGGCGTTCACGCCGATACGTTTGCCGGCGAACACAAAAAATCATGGCGAATCCAAAAAGAAAACACTCCAAGGCTCGAACACGGCAACGCCGTGCCCGGTATTACGGTAGCTTGAAGCAACCGCAAATAACGGAGTGCCCCAACTGCGGCACGTCGATGCTCTTGCATCACGCTTGTCCCGGTTGCGGTTATTACCGGGGCCGTCAGGTGATCGAGCCGAAGGAAGCCGTTTAGGCCATACATTGCGTCCGGTCCGCCGGCCGTTTCTCCATATCTTCCAACATGGCCATTCGGGTAGCGGTTGATGCTATGGGGGGCGACAAGGCCCCCTCCGTAGTCGTTGAGGGCGCTATACATGCGCTGGAGGCTTCGGGTGGTGATCTCGAGGTGCTTCTTGTGGGGCGGGAAGATGCCTTGCAAGCGGAGATAGCGCAAAGGAAAGAGGTTACCGACCTGTTGCCATTGCACATCATTCATGCCCCTGATGTGATCGCTATGGACGAGGCCCCGGCCGCCGCCGTAAAATCGAAACGGGGTTCCTCCATTCATGTCGGGCTTGGCGCAGTGCGGGAAGGCAGGGCTCACGGATTTGTCAGCGCTGGAAATACAGGCGCCATTATGGCGGCTTCGCTTTTCATACTGGGCAGTTTACAAGGCGTTGTCCGCCCCTCGGTCGTTGCCTTTTTCCCGACGACCAAGGGTCATTGCATCATCCTCGATGTGGGCACCAATGTGGATTGCCGCCCGGAACACCTGCTTCAGTTTGCGAAGATGGGCTCGATCTATGCGTCCACAGTGATGCAGCTTGAGAACCCGAGGGTGGCCCTGGTGAACCTGGGCGAGGAAGCCCGGAAGGGCAACGAGCAGGTCAAGGTTGCCTACAAGCTCCTCCAGGCGTCTCCGGACATTCATTTCTGCGGGAATATCGAGGGGCGCGACATCCTGCACCACATGGCTGACGTAGTCGTCTGCGACGGATTCGTCGGCAACATACTTCTCAAGTTCGGGGAGAGCGTTGCGTCCGCATTCCCCCAGATGATTGCGGAAGAAATGGAGCGGCAGGCGTTTTCAGACCCGGACAAGAAGATGGTGCGTGAAGCGCTTTCTGCCGTGCGGCTTCGTTTCAGTTACGAGGAGTATGGCGGAGCGCCACTGCTTGGGGTAAACGGCAATGTGATGATTGGACACGGCGGATCGACGATTCGGGCAATCGAGCGCATTATTCTTATGGCCGCCGATGTGGCGCGGCATGGGGCATTGGAGGCGATGAACAAGGCATTCGGTAAATGATGCCCCGAACCATCATTTGTGCAGGGGGTTTGCAGAAGGGGTATTCCCAATTATGCAACCAGCGATCAACAGCGCCATGAGATATGCGGCCATTACAGCGATTGGGCGCTTTCTGCCTGACGAGCGGCTTACGAACGCGGATCTTGAGCGAATCGTAGATACCGATGACGAATGGATCCGGACACGCACCGGCATTCGGGAACGCCGTATTCTCCGCGATCCCGATAAGGCATCCGCGTACATGGCATCGAAAGCCGCGCAGGATTTGCTGGAGAAGCGGGGGCTGGATCCGGAAGAAATCGATGTGATCATCGTTGCCACGATCACGCCGGATATGTTTTTTCCCGCGACAGCCTGCCTTGTGCAGGAAAGCATCGGCGCGTCGAATGCCTGGGGCTTTGATCTTTCCGCGGCGTGCAGCGGGTTTCTTTTCGCTCTTGCGACAGGCGCCCAGATGATCGAAAGCGGACGCCATGAGAAAGTGCTTGTCATTGGCTCAGACAAGATGACCGGTATTACGAATTTCGAGGATCGGGCAACGTGTGTTCTTTTCGGAGACGCCGCCGCCGCCGTACTCCTGGAGCCTGATCCCGGCGAATGCGGAATCATCGATTTTTACCAGCGCATTGATGGGAAACATGCCGATCTGCTCTCTATGCCGGGAGGAGGGAGTCTGAATCCTCCGACCTACGAAACGGTTGCGAAGGGCATGCATTTTTTGCAGCAGCAAGGGCGTGCGGTCTTCAAGTATGCCGTGGATGGCATGGCCCGATCCGCCGAAGAGATCATGAAACGCCACAATTTGGGGGTGGACGATATTCGCTACCTTGTTCCGCATCAGGCCAACCAGCGGATCATCCACACTACAGCACGGCAAATGGGTCTCGACAGCGACAAGGTCATACTTAATATCGACCGCTACGGTAACACGACGGCGGCCACCATTCCCTTGTGTTTTGCAGATCGGGAAAGCGAGCTGCGCCGGGGGGATGTCCTTATTCTGGTGGCGTTCGGCGGCGGATTTACCTGGGGATCCTGTTATCTTCGCTGGGCCTACGACGGCAGCAAGGTGGTTGGAAAAGAGGCGGAAGTACGCGTAGCCGCGGAGTTGTAACCGGTCGGCGCCGGTAGTATCCCATAGCGAATGATGAACAAGGCCGTCTTTCTTTTTCCGGGGCAGGGGAGCCAGTACGCGGGTATGGCGGAGGACCTGTACGAACGCTTCGCCGAAGCCCGCGAGATCATTGATCAGGCGGATCGATTGTTGGGTTTTCCGCTTTCGGAGATCATGTTCGGCAAGTCGGCGGAAGGCGATGCTGCGCTGAAGCGGACCGACAGGACACAGCCTGCGCTGTACGTGCACAGCATGGCGGTCATGGCGATACTGCGCCGCACGGATTTGCGGGCGGCGATGGCGGCCGGTCACAGTCTCGGGGAATACAGCGCTCTGGTTGCGGCGGGCGCCCTTTCCTTCGAAGACGCGCTGCGGCTTGTGCGGCGCCGCGGCGAACTCATGGCGAATGCAGACGACGAGCGTCCTGGTACGATGGCTGCCGTGCTCGGCATGGAGGATGAACACGTGGCTCGCGCGTGCGAGGAGGTCTCGGAGAACTCTGATTCTGTGGTGGCGGCAAATTTCAATGCCCCCGGACAGGTGGTTATATCCGGAGACGTATCGGCCGTTGAGCGAGCCATGCAGGAGGTGCGCGCCCGGGGCGCCCGGCGTGTGGTGCAGCTGTCCGTGAATGGCGCTTTTCATTCGCCGCTCATGGAGCAGGCCCGTGGAGGGCTCGAACGCGCGCTATCGGGATGTACTATCCGGCCTCCCCGCTTTCCTGTATACCTCAATGTGACCGCCTCAGCCACCTGCGATCCCGACGAGATACGTCAGGCGCTGGTGGCACAGCTTACGGCGCCTGTGTACTGGTCCAGGTCGCTCCGGAACATGCACAAGGACGGAGCCGACGGTTATATTGAGATCGGCGCGGGTAATGTGTTGTGCGGGTTGGCGCGTCGTACGCTTGGGCGGGATATCAAGACGGTTTTTGCGGGAAAAGCCGATGAACTGGCGTCGATTCTTGCCAGGGCCTGTTAACACTATGCAGCGGCGCAACTTTTGTGTTCGCTTCTTCCGATTCACTGATTTCTTTGGGATAATGGCTTTCGATTTGGATGGAAAAACGGCGCTCGTTACGGGTGCTTCTCGAGGTATTGGGCGGGCTGTCGTCGAAACGCTGGCCGCGGCCGGTGCGCGCGTGGCCTTTACCTTCCGGTCTTCTGTGGACGAGGCGCATGCGCTTTGCCGGAAATTGCAGGAATCCGGTTCGGAGTGCCTCGTTTTTCAGGGGGACGCCGCAGAGATTGCGTCTGCCGAGGAAGCGGTCGGCGGCGTACTGGAAGCATGGGGGGTCATAGATATACTGGTCAATAACGCCGGAATTACACGGGATGGACTGATGCTTCGGATGACTGAGCATGACTGGGACGCGGTCGTGGGCGCCAACCTGAAAAGTGTGTTCAATTTTTGCAAAATGGCGTACCGTCCCATGATGAAGCAGCGGGCCGGAAAGATCGTGAATATGTCTTCGGTTATAGGCGTTGTCGGAAACCCGGGGCAAACGAACTATGCAGCCTCCAAAGCGGGTATCATAGGTTTTTCGAAGAGCCTGGCCAGAGAACTCGGTGGGCGGGGGATAACCGTAAATGTGGTGGCCCCGGGCTATGTGGAAACGGACATGACCGCCGGTTTGAGTGACGCCGCGCGCCGCGCGCTCCTTGATACGGTTGCGCTGAAACGTACCGCAACGCCGCAGGACGTGGCGAACGCCGTGCATTTTCTGGCCTCCCCCGCGGCGGATTACATTACCGGGCATGTACTTCATGTGGATGGGGGCCTTGCCATGTGACGCCAACCGGGAGCATGGCGCTCCTGGCCCGCACGCCAGATACCAGACGTTATGAGCGAGAACGACGAAATTCCGTCATCTTCCTACACCAAGGTCATTGATCTGACCCGCCGCGCACAGCGCGAGCAGCATAGCGAACGACAGATCCGGGAAATCCGGGAGGGTGTTGCAGAGCGTCTTCCCGATGTCTCCCTTGACAACTTGCCTGTGAAGGTGCGTGCGGCCCTTGGCGCTGCCGGATGGGACACCCTCATGCCCGTTCAGGAACAGGTCATTCCGTACATTCTCGAAGGCGCTGACCTGATTGTACAGTCCCGCACCGGATCCGGCAAAACAGGCGCTTTTTTGTTGCCGCTTTTCGAACTTCTGGATCCATCGCGCCACGTCACGCAGGCACTTGTCATGACGCCCACCCGCGAACTGGCGAAGCAGATCAACGAGGTGTTCGAACACATGAAGCAGGCCCACCACGAAACCAGCGCGTTAGAATCCGTTCTTGTGTACGGGGGGGTCGAGTACGAGCCGCAAACCAGCGGTTTGCAGGCGGGCGCCCAGATAGTAATCGGTACGCCCGGCCGCATTCTTGATCATCTCAGCCGGGGCAACGCTGATCTGCGACAGCTCGAATATGTTATTTTCGATGAAGCCGACGAGATGCTCTCGATGGGCTTCTACCCGGATATGCAGGCGTTGAGGCAATACTTGCCTGCCGAACGGTGCACCCTGATGTTCAGCGCCACAATTCCTCCAAGAGTGCGTTCGCTCAGCCGCGATTTTCTCACGGACCCCCGATTCATTTCATTAAGTGCAGGCAAGGAGAGCATCGAGACGATGGAATACCGGTATTATGTGACCGATCCGATGGAAAAGGATCGCGTGCTGGTACGCCTGTTCGAGATTGAAAATCCCGAATCAGCGATCATATTTGTCAACAGAAAAAGGGATGTCGAGTATTTGACGACGTTTCTGCGGAATTATGGCTATAGCGCCGACGCCATTTCCGGAGATTTATCGCAGAAGGCCCGGGAAGCAGCCCTTGCCCGAACCCATTCGGGAGAAACACGCTTTCTGGTCGCCACGGATGTCGCTGCACGGGGTATTGACATATCGGACCTTAGCCATGTATTCATGTATGACGTGCCGCAAGATCCGGAATACCTGATTCACCGGTCGGGCCGTACCGCCCGCGCCGGGAAGATGGGCATTGCTGTCGTACTTGCAACCGTGGAGGATGAGACAGACCTCATCCGTTCGGCAATGCGCTACGGGGTACCGGTGGAGAAACGCCCCCTCCCGACACCCGAGGATGTGAGTGCGCGCATTGCGGAACGTCTTACGGTAGTGTTGGAGAATCGTCTTCGCGGGCGAACGAATATGGAGCGGGAGCGCGCCCGGCAGTTTGTGCCGCTTGTCCAGGAACTGGCCCGGGAAGAACCGGAATTACTCGCCATGCTCGTTAACGACATACATATGAACAAGGCGCAGACAGCGCGGGAGCAAGTGAAGGAGACCAAAAGTGCTGACAAAAAGCCGCGAAATCGTGCGCGGCCCCGCGGTAAGAAAAGGTAAGAGGAGTGTGCTTTTTCCGTCGCGCTATCCCGTTGCTTCCGCCGTTTCTTCTGTCGGCGTCAGGGGTAGTTCAATGATCATTTCAGTGAATTCACCCGGTTCGGTGTCCACACGGATGTTGCCCCCGTGCTCGCGGATAATGTCGCTGGACATAGCGAGGCCGAGCCCGGTGCCCTTGTCGGTGGGCTTCGTGGTGAAGAACGGATCGAATATCTTTTTCATAACATCGGGGGGAATCCCGGGGCCGTTGTCCTTGATACGTATCTCGACAGAGTCTTCCTTGCGCCTGGTGGTGAGCCACAGCGTCGGCATGTAGTCCTCGATTCCTATTCCGGCTTCCGCCTTTTCTCGTCGCTTTTCGTCGATAGCGTAGCAACTGTTGTTCACCATGTTCAGGAAAACGCGTCCCAGATCCTGGGATATCACCTTTAGAACGCCTGCATCCGGGTCGAAGTCCTGTTTTATGTCGAGTTGAAAGTCCGAGTCGCTTGCCCGTACGCTGTGGTAGGCAAGACGGGCATGTTCATCGAGCAGGTTGTTGATGTCGGTGTCCTGGTGTTTTGCTTCGCCCCGCCCCAGCATCAGCATGTCGTGAACGATGCGGTCGGCGCGCTCGCCGTGATGTTTGATTCGTTCGAAGTTGTTGTTCAGGTCGTCCGTGATTTCCTGGATCAGGTCCTGCTGATCCTCGCTTAGCTGTTCGTCATTTTCATTCAGCACTTCGTGCAGTTCCTCAAGAAGCTCTTCCGACGCTTCGGAGAAGTTCTTGACGAAATTCAGCGGATTTCTGATTTCATGGGCGACACCCGCCGTCAATTCGCCAAGGGCCGCCAGTTTTTCCTGCATGACAATCTGATCCTGGGCCCTGCGCAGTTTGTCCAGCACGCTTTCCAGTTCATCGTTTTTCGTCTTCAGGTCTTCCGCCAGCTTTTCCACGAGGTTGAGTCGCTGCACTTCCAGAGCATGGCGTCGGAATACCTCCAGGGCTCCGGCCATGTCGGTAACCTCGTCATTTCCGCCGATCTCGACCTCGAGTTCCAGATCCCCCTCGGCCATGCGGTGCATCCAGTCCGACAAGCGCTGAATGCGGGAAAGCAATATGCGGCCGACGAATAACCAGGCGATAAGAATGGCTCCGACGATACTGACAATACTGATCGAAAGGAGCAAGGTGCGGCCCGTAAAGATGGCATTCGCGGAAGCGTCGGTGGCTTCCTGCGCACTGTTGCTCGCCGCAATCACCAGACTGTCCACTTCAGCGATAAGGCTGGCCGCCTCGTTGCTGTTGTATGCGAGCAAGTTCCGTTGATTCTCGGCGAGCCGGAGTTCCTCCTGCAGTAAAACAAAGCCGCTTTCCTCCCCCGTCCCCAAGGTGTACAGTTCGTCGAAAGCGGGAATAAGTTCGGCATGGAAAGGGGAATCCTGAAGCACCGCCATATTACGTTCAATGCGGCTGGCGGCGGCCTCGAAACGTTCCCGTAGCGGCTCGATAGTCGCAGCGGAGGAGTGGGTAAATGCGTTCACCAGTAACTCCGTGGCGATGTTGGCGTCCGCTTGCAACTCGGACAAGTGGCGGTACCGTTCAAATTCCTCTACCGAGAAATGCTCCGAGCTGTCTGCCGGGGGGGCCCCGAGGTCCCGGTACCCGGTGATCGTGTAGAACAACTGGTCATCGATGGCTGAAACCACTAAACGTTCAAGGTGGTTACGCAAGTCTATGATTTGTTCTCGTAAATTTTCCCGTGCGGCAGCCAGTTCGAACATTCTGGCCCCCTGGTCTCTGATGGCTTCAATGTTGGCAGTCAGCGTGTCGGAATGGGCGCGAATGCGCTGAGAACGCTCGTCGGTTCCCTCGCTGCTTTCCAGAACCGCCAGCTGCTGATCGAAGGACTCGCGGGCTTCGATAATGCTTATATAGATTTCTTCGAATATCTCAGGGGTTTCAGCGACCGTCAGGCGTGGAGCGGCAACCACCAGCGTCCCGCTGTATTGGGCAATCTCAAAGGCCGCCGCCATCTCGGGAATGGCGCCTTCGTTCACATCGCTCTGGGCTTCGCCGACCTGATTGAAGGAAAACCACCCAACCAGACTTGCGGCCACGGTCAGGGTCACAGCGCCTCCAATACCGGAATAAAGCTGGGTGGAAATCCGGAAGCGACGGTCCTTCAGGCTTTGCAGTGAGTTAGCCACGGATATTCGTCTATGAACGAGTTGACGAAGTACGGATACTCTGATTAAGTTCGCAAAGTTCAGAGGCTGCAAGAAGCAGTTTCGATCAGAGTATCCGTAACTAATTCATTGGCCACAGAACGGGCAGTTGCTTCCACAGACGATCTGTGTCCATGAGCGAGTTGACGGGATAATAGCGACCATCTTCTCCTATCATGGTCAGGAATACGGTGTCCGATCCCTGATTGTCGTGTTTCCCGTAGCGGAGTTTGAAGCCGTTGATGTCGATGTCGACACTACCTGTTTGTTGCAGGCTATCCATGAAACAGTTTCTTGTCACATCCCGGGCACACCTTTCCAGCCCGGCGGCGGCCAGGCGTCCGGCCAGATAGCCTTCGAAGGAGACAAATCCGGGAACTTCTTCGGGGGCGTAGGCCGACAGGGCGCGCTGGTAGGCGGCAACCACCGGGAGGGTTTGGTCCATCGGGAAAGGCACCACCTGGGTTACGAAGACTCCGTCGCCTTCCTCTCCGAGTTCTCTGGCCAACGCGTTGCTGCCCACAAAGGAAATGGTTATGAAAACGGGATTCAATCCCGTATGCCTTGCCCATGAGATCAGCGCGGCCACCGGCTGGTACGCTCCCACGAGAATCACTGCTTCGGGATCGCCCTGCCGCAGATCGAGGAGGGCTGTCTTGACAGCCAATGTATTCCGCGTATACAATCCGATGGAAGCCGGCTCCATCCCGCGTTTTTCGAGCGCCTTTCTTGCTCCCAGATAGCCCGCGCGACCGAAGGAATCGTCCTGATAGAGTATCGAGATACGCTCGATATCCAGATCTTCTGTAAGCCGGGCAACCATTTCCTCGGTTTCCTGGTCGTACGAGGCACGCAGGTTGATAATGTTATGCCATGTGGTGTCGCGCAGGAAGGCGGCGCCCGTGAACGGAGCGATGTAGGGAATATTTGCATCTGCGGCAACCGGAACGGCGGAACGGGAAGTGGGCGTGCCGACCGCGCCAATCAGCGCAAACACTTTTTCCTCCTCGATCAATCGAACGGTATTTTCGATCGCTGCTTCGGGTTCATAGGCATCGTCAAGGGATATCAGTTTCAATTGCCGTCCGTGAACCCCGCCGCGCCGATTGACTTCATGAAAAGCGGCCTGGATACCCCGTTGCATCCCCTGGCCAAGTTCCTGAGCCGGCCCACTGAAGGCTGCGGATTGACCAAACACGACCTGTTCGTCGGAAACGCCGATTCCCTGAATCGTTACCGAAGCGGTATCCGGCAACGGAGCATCTTGCGCAGTGCTTTCAGAGAAGGAGGTTGTCTCTACGTTTCCTTCCGGAACCACTGTCCCTTCATTTTTTTCCACCCCACTGCCCAACCAGGTCCATCCCTCCGGAATAGTGATGGAAACAATGAAAGGGCCAGTTCCCGCCAGAACCAGCATCAGAAGCACAGCTGCCAGTAGGCCGGGTAGTTGCTTCATGAAGGTTTGTGCATGATCAGCGTCAAATGATTCTGGTCGTCTTCCCGCCGGTAACGCATATCGTCCGTCATGGTGCGCACCAGATGTATGCCCAGACCGCCTATGGCGCGGTCGTCGATATCCGAATCCGTATCCGCTTCAGGGGCATCCGTTAGCGGGTCGAAGGGGCGTCCGGCATCGATAATCTCCACGGTAAGTACATCGTCTTGAGGGGCCATCGTTATCTCGAAATCGGATACTCCCTCCATATGACAGTATTTTATACAATTCATTGCTACTTCTTCAATTACCAGATTGATTCGAAAGATGAAATCGTCCGGCCAATTATTCTGAACCGCAAGTTCGTCCACGGCCGCGAAAATACGCTCCAGTTCTGCGACTTCCGTTTTGATTTTAAGAGAGAGCATGAAGATATCGGATGTCAGTTTTCGGGCCGGTGGATTGCCAGGCAGGTAATGTCATCCGATTGCGGCGCGTCGCCGACAAAAGCCTTTATTCCGTCAAAGATCGCCCGTGTAATTACCTCAGGTTCTCCGGAGGAAGCCCCCTTGAGCATATCGAACAAGCGCTCTTCGCCCAACTCTTCCTTATCCTCGTTCATGGCTTCCGTGACGCCGTCCGTATATAAAGTGAGCGTATCGCCGGGCGCGAGCGTGATCGTTTTCTGCTCGTATTCCAGATCGGGCATGACCCCGATAGCCACTCCGCCGGTCAGCGGAAGCATAGAGCAGCTTTTATCGGAATGAAGAACGACCGGGCTGTTATGCCCCGCGTTCGCATACGTAAATTCTCCGCTTTCCGGGTCATATATCCCGTACAGCAGGGTCACAAACATCATGGAATCGTTTTTCTCGCACAGCATATTATTCACTTCCCGCAGGGCGTCGGCGGGCGCTGTGCTTCCGATAGCTGCGCCTTTTAACAAGGTGCGGCTGGACATCATGAACAGGGCGGCCGGCACCCCTTTGTCCGACACATCGGCTATGGCGAGGCCGACCCGACCCCGTCCCAGAGGAATCACATCGAAAAAATCTCCACCGACATTGCGGGCGGGCTCCATGTCGCCGAAAATGCGGTGGCCGGGCTTGTTGGGGAATTCAGTAGGCAGAATGGCCCGCTGCATCTTTCTGGCGATATCGAGTTCGTTCTGCAGCGAAACCAGTTTATCGCGCGAAGCGAGCGCTTCGCGCCAACGCGCCATGTGTTCCAGGGTCCGGTCAATGGTAATTCTGAGATCGTCGAAGTCGACCGGTTTGGTGATGAAGTCGAAGGCGCCGCGGTTCATGGCCGTGCGAATGTTCTTCATGTCACCGTATGCGGAAATAATCACGGAGCGAATGTTCGGATCCAATTGCGCAATCTGGTCAAGCAGGGTCAGCCCATCCATTTGCGGCATATTGATATCCGAGACCACCATATCGATATCTTCCTGCTCACGAAGCCGCTCCAATGCCTCTACTCCGTTGCCCGCAAAGACGAAAACATACTTACCTGCCCGGATGCTCCGCCGCATGCGTTGTAACATGAGCGGCTGCAAGTCCGGTTCGTCGTCCACGACGAGGATCTTGTACGGATTTTTGCTCATCCTCGGATATTTTTGTCATTCCCCGGCTTTGACCGGCGGCATAAAACCTTGCTCAATCAATTATCCCGATTATCCGAGTGCAGCCATCGCTTCCTTTTGCGATTCGTGAATCGGAATGATTTTGTCGAAGCCGCTAATTGCAAAAATATCCTTGACCGAAGCGATGAGCGAACATGCCGCAAATGATATGTTTTCTCTCCGGAGTTGCTTGGCGAACATCAGAATTACACGGAGGCCGGCGCTACTGATATACGAAAGGTGTTCAAAATCGAGGATCACCTTTTGTCCGCCCTCCTGGATCGCTTCTTTCAAAGCTTCCTGGAATTCCGGGGCGTTACTGCCATCGACACGCCCTTCGGTCACTATGACAAGGCTCCCGTTTTTGTTTTCGGTAGTTACTTGCATTGACTCTACCTCCGTGAGAGTAATTGTTTCGCAGTTTGTTTTCTTGTTTCACTACAAGTCGCGGCCATGTTTTTGGACGCCAAACAGGAGATTCCTTCGTGCATGCTCTTTCTTTTCAACCCGCAGTCCGTAGACATGATTATACTCCTGTCAAGGATATATGGATCTGTCCGGATTACAGGTGTAACGTAGTCCTACGAGGGGATACCCTGCATGTGGGCGCCGAGCCCGCCACGTTACACTTTGAAAAGGTCCTGTATCTCCAGTTGAGCAGCCGGGGAGCGGGTTCTTTCGCCAGAAATGCCTTGCCCCCTTTAGCATCCATTACCGAATATGAATCGTTCTGCGTTATTGCGATACAGACCCTGCCTGGACCCGAAAATCGGGGATTCACAGGACAGAATCTGGTGCAGTCTAATATTTTTGATAGAGGAAGTCAAGGATAAAAAGGCGTAATTCCTCTTTTTGTGGGCGGTACCGGATTCGAACCAGTGACCTCCTGCTTGTAAGGCAGGCGCTCTAAACCAGCTGAGCTAACCGCCCGGTTCGCACCGGTATGACGCATGGCGACGCCGTCGCCACGCATGCCGAACCATCTGACCGAGCGGGAAACGGGATTCGAACCCGCGACCCTCAGCTTGGGAAGCTGATGCTCTACCCCTGAGCTACTCCCGCTGTACCCTTTCCCGGTACTCCGTCAGGAAAAAGGGGTTCCAAAGACGTTGCTTCACGAGATGCGAAAACATACCCGCAGGTATGTGCGTATAACTATATTCTGTACCTGCGATAAATAGTCGAGATGCGTTTTCGGATCACCGTATTATGAAACGTACTTATCAGCCAAGTAGACGCAAGCGCGCGAACAAGCACGGTTTCCGTGCCCGTATGAGCTCAAAAAACGGGCGCAGGGTGCTCAAGCGCCGGCGCGAGAAAGGCCGTAGCGTTCTTACCGTAAGCGACACGCGGTCCGGCAAATAGTCTGAGGTCGTGGTCGTGCCAGAGGATGGGAGCCTGCGCCCGTTTCAAAAATTGCCGCGCTCATTCCGCCTTAAGCGGAAGCGCCTGATTCGCCCCTTGTTTGACCGTAACCGGGAGGATGTCGGTACGGTGAGCAAAGGATGTATTCGGCTTGTGTACCGGATCGTGTCTCGTGCGCAACTCGAGGCAGATGCGCCTGTCCAGATCGGATTTGCGCCCAGCCGCCATGCAAAAGCTGCAAGCCGGAACCGTATCAAGCGGTTGCTGCGCGAAACCTACCGGCTGCATCAGCAGGGAATCCTGGGTCGTTTTGCCGGCACGGTGAGTGCATTGACGATGATGATCATTCATCGCGCCGGTCGACAGGACGATACGCGGCCGGGCTGCCGGGTGCATGCCGATCTGCCGGAAGCGCTGCAACAACTCTGCCGCCGTCTCGACGAATCTTCCATGCGTTCGGAACGTCACACCTGACTTCCCGTTTAGCGCGACGGCGTTTCGGCGCGTTTGTGCATACGTTGCAAGCGCAAGCAATACCCGTCCATCCTGTAATACGAGCAAGGGGAACCTGATTTGGACCGCAATGTCGTCATCGCAACCGTACTGGTGGCGATTATCATGTTCGTCTGGCTCTGGGTGTTCGCTCCTCCCCAGCCGACCGTGCCTGCCGGCGATCCGGCGGCGCAGGAGGAGCTCGCCGAAGATTCGCAGGCCACGGAACGAACCACTACAGGGGGCGACACGCTTGCGCCCGGGTCCGGCGACGTACCGTCAGGCGAGGAGTTGTTAGCTACAGAGGAAGTTACCCGGGATACGTCGCTTGTCGCGGCGTTAGCGGGCGAAGCCCGTTTCATCACGGTCGATACCGATCTTTATAGAGCGGTTTTCTCGACGAAAGGCGCCACATTGCTCTCTTTTTCCCTGAAAGAATACAGGAAATTCGATCAGGAAACGCCCGTACAGATGGTGGACACCACCGGATCGGGGGCGCTGGGGATCGCCTTTACGACGCCCCGTTCCCATCTTGTCGATACGCGCGCGCTGTATTTCGATACGTCCTACGAGGGGGATACGCTGCATGTGGGCGCCGAGCCCGCCACGTTACACTTTGAAACGGATATTCAGGGCGGCGTATTGCGGCAGACCTACACGTTTCATCCGGGCGAATACGAAATCGGCCTGCGTGTGGACCAGGAAAATGCGGCGGCCTTTTCTACAAGGGAGGGCTACGAGTTGATATGGACAGGAGCTATTCCCTTCACGGAAAACGATACGCAAGAGGAAGCCAAAGCGGCCGGGGCCTATGCGCGTAGCGGAGGCGAGGTAGAGAACGTATTGCTGAGGAAAGAGGACTTCGGAGAGCAACGCCTTTCCGGAAATGTGGCATGGACCGCTATCAAGACCAGGTATTTCACCTCTGTCATGATCCCCTCTTCCGGTACCCGCGGCGCCGAACTGGTCGGGGAGCAGACGGGAGAGCCGGGCAGCGAAGGCT
>JANQSQ010000275.1 GCA_028283985.1 Rhodothermales bacterium
AGTTGGTCGTCTTCGATGAGGCGCATCGCTCTATCGCTTCGACCGCCACTTCGGTCATGCAGGAAATCGGATTGACGCGCTGGCAAAAAAACGACGAGCCATTTCTTCTTGGCCTTACCGCAACGCCTTATCGGGGACACAACGAAGAAGAAACCGCTTGGCTTGCCAACAGATATGGCCGCATACGACTCGATTCAGGAGCGTTTTCCAACGATGACCCGCAAAAGGTCATCAAGGAGTTACAAGACATGAAAGTGCTCGCTCAGGCAGACCACGAAACCATTGATGGTGGAACGTTCCGATTACACGAAGAAGAAATTGAGGAGATGTTAAAATTCGTGCGGAGATCGGGAGCAGTGCAGCACATGCGGGCTTGGCTCCCAACGAGTGTAGAGGATCGCATAGCATCCGATTCCGAACGTACCAAACGCATCGTTCAAGCCTACGAAGCACATATTGAACCGGATTGGCCCACCCTGATTTTCGCAACATCGGTCGAGCATGCCCAAACCGTTGCAGCACTCCTCAATCGGAAGGGGATTATATCTCGTGCCGTAAGCGGCGACACGGAAACGGCAACCCGCCGCCGAGTGGTTGAAGAGTTTCGTCGCGGTGATATCAAAGCACTCGTTAACTACGGTGTATTCCGCGAAGGCTTTGATGCGCCCAAGACCCGCGCCATTATCGTAGCCCGGCCGGTATACAGTCCGAATCTCTATTTTCAGATGATAGGCAGGGGTTTGCGGGGATTGCTAAACGGCGGCGGCGACCGCTGCCTCATTCTCAACGTCCGTGACAACATCGAGAACTTCGATAAAGCACTCGCCTTCTCAGACCTGGAGTGGCTCTGGGCCTGACATGCGTTTGTGCAGAAACAGAGAATGTTATCCTTCCAACCTTCTGATTCTTCTCTGCAAGTCTTCTATGGCTGGTTGAAGATCGACATTGAGAGTCGCCTGTAATTTGCGCACATTCTCAAGTTCTGAGCGAAGCTTTCCTGCCGGATCCGACGGCTCCGGATTCCCAAAATCGACGCCATGTTTTTGTACAAGCACCCAAAGGCGCTCGTACTTTTCTCGCACATCGGGCGACCAGGTTGCTTCTGGGCCGGTTGCGCCTGATTGCTGCCGGATCCTGGTAGCAAGGGTTAATTTCGACTGTTTGAGAGCGGATTCTAGTAAGCGCTCAAGCGGAATCGTACCCGTAAAATCAACGCCTCTGAAAATCCCATCGAATTTTGCGTAGACATGCGCCTTGACATCGACGTTTTGGCCATCGACGATTCTATATTCGTCAATGGCATAATCTGTATCCTTGCCCATAGCTATAATGAATAGTTTCTAAAAACCCGGTCTACATGATAAGGATCTCCCCCTCACCCCACCAACCCCTCCACCACGGAATCGCACACCAGCTTGCTTGGATCTGTCGGACAAGCGATTTCAGAAACTCGGCAGGCGTTACGATTTCCACGTCACGAAACGGACTTAGAGCAAGCAGTCGAGTTCAGATCGGCTCGTACGGAGGCGCCGCGCCATTTCCACCCTGGAAATGCCTTGTTGCTTCATCGCCTCAGCAAGTTGAAAGGCCAGTACGCGCTTTACGGCCTGTTCAGTAGTTGCCTCATAGACGCCCTGTTCCTTGAGATAATCGTCAAAGAATTGTCCAGGGTGGCCTTTTTCTATGTCGCGGTTCATTTCAAGCCTCTCATTCTCTTGATCGCCAGCCGGAGGTTCGGATGCACATTCGGCATGCACGCCAACTGCCGTCGCGCATCCCGGTTCCGGACAGCCATGGAAGGCTGCAAACCACCAGGGGCGCAAGATAGCCCAAGGCCATGAAAAAGATGATCAACGAATGCTATGACACTTTTACGCCATATCAGTTATGATGGATGAGGTGGCGGTTTCGTCCTCGAAACTTACCCACTCGGCATCGAACCGCTGGTACGGTTCAATATCCGCAAGCGTGATCTCGTCGGTACCCAGTACATCAACGCCGACAAACTGAATGGTCGGTTTGAACTGATCCCAGAATATCTCAATCGCCTGCTCCATCTCCGAGCGCTTTTCAGCCCATCCTGCAAGGCCCCGCATCGAATGCGGAACCGCAAGAATGAAATGACACTTGTACGGGCTCCCGGCTGGAAGTTCACGCAGTGTATTGAGTCGCATGTACACTCCTTGCAACCATTCGCTATACCTCTTCAGCAGCTCCCGCCAGTCTTTCAATTTCGAACGCCAACGCTGATCAAAGGCTGTCGGGAATGCCGTGCGGATGTACCGCTTGGCAAGCCACTCTGCGATAAGCCTGCGTTCTTTATCGGGCAAGCATTCCTCCGCCGAATCACTCATCAGAAGGGTTCGAGGAACTGTCCAGCGATTATAGGCAGCAAATGACAGCAAAGCAGGTTTTCCATTCCTCTGGGTCACAAACTGCAGGATCCGCGGATTTCTGCCGGACAAGTACTGCTTATTCGCTTGCTGGCCAAGAGCAACATTTGCTTTCAGGACTTCGACGAAGGGTTCTTTGTCAATGTTGGGGTTGACGATGTCGCAGTCGTGGCTCGTCAGGATAAGCAAATCCGTACCGCTCACATCCACCGATTCAGGGGCATGCTTACTGGCAAGACTTGTCAATTCAGGCCCCAGTACCGCACCCTGGCGCCACCCGCGATTCACAATCGCATCGCTGTCGAACATCTCGGACATATTCTGCTACTTCGGCCAATCCCTTAGCGCCACATTGTTTGCGAGTTGTTTTTTTCTCTGCTCCCGATCCGGTTCCTCGAAACCGAGGCGACGCAGTCGATCTTCCCGCCTTGCTCTTGTTCGGGAAGCTGCGTCCCCCAATATCTGCACCTGTTTGATAACCTGGATCAAGCGGGTTTCGTCAACCTGTTCCTCGCCAAGCATGTCGATTAAGGATGGCGCTCCCGACTCTGTGGGCTGACGAACAAAGCGCGCATTGAGCGGGGCCAGACTTGATACCGAGGCACGTTCAAGAACACGAAGGAGGGTGCTCAGCCGCTTCGTATTAGCGGCGTTAGGCCGATTACCTCGCAACCACTCGTATATGGTGGGACGAGTCACGCGGAGAATCCGGGCCAGTTGTGACTTGTTCAGCGACAGTGCTGCAAGTAATTCCTGTACCTGTTCGGCAACAGGAAGAAACACAACGTTGAGCAAGCCGGGCACAACCTCCTGCATACGCTCAATGGATCGGCGGTCATAAACAAGAGGACTTGATCCGATGCGAAAAATCGTGGTAATTATCACACCTTTCTGATGGTGCTGCTGACTACTGGGCACATAACTATACCCGCCCAGCAACATGGGATTTGCCTGTACCAAGGCTTCGTAACCTTCACGGACGGTCGTCGATGTCATTTCCACACCTCGACCGCGGCCTTGGTCACCACATGCTTATGAAATGTCTCGACAAGGTGATCGTGCATTTCGAATGCTCTCGCGACAATCCAGTCGGCGTCGGGATCGAAATTTCCTTCGATATAGTGGTCCATATCGATCAGCGTGATCAGTTCGCCTTTTGTCGCCCGGGGAACGTGTTTCGGTGCAGCGCCGGCAAGATCGGGAGGCAGCGAAAGGCCTTGATCGTTCTGGGCAACACGCACGATCAGGGTTCCGGATTCATTCCCAACCGATGTCCTGCCAGTACTTTCTACATGCAGCCGATGCGTTCCGGATTTAAAAACCTCGTCCACGACGCCATGGAATCCAGACTGGAGATAAAAACGAAAGTCTTCGTCCCCGTCCTTGCGTGGCTGGACGACATCGACATATCGAAGACCTACACGCTGAACAACGCCCAACCGGTCATGCTCGGTTTTCGTGAACACCGTGCAGATCATTTGCAGGAATTTCTCAGCGTAATCCTCGAACCTGCCATAATCTGTGGTCTGGAGGACTATGCTGTCCTCCATCACCAGGATGCTCCAGGCCTCGTCTCTGGTTCGGTACTCCCATCGCTGCTGCTCATTCACTTGAACCGGCACCCCGCCACCCGGAACGAAAGTGAACTGCTGAACTTTTCCAGAACGCTCAATAGGAAATCCATTCTGCCGAAATTCCTCTTGAATTTCAGGGATGTAGCGCCCCATCTGGCGAATGGAACTAAATCGGACCTGACCCAGAACCAGCACCAGTGGTTGCTTGGACAGGGGTATATATCGGCATTGGTGTTGCATAGGCTTTTCTTACACTTAATCTTACACTTCTGATGTTGACGGGCAAGGCGGATGGGTTGTTCCACAAAAAAATCACCTTTTTTCAAGCGAAATTGCTGCAACGACTGCGGTAGCCCGGAATTTCGGAAGCCGCAACCCAAGAAGGATGGACCGAGGAATGGCAGCCATCCCCCCTCACCCCACCAACCCCTCCACCACCGAATCGCACACCAGTTTCCCTGCATCCGTGAGGCAGAGATAGCCGTTTCCGGGCCATTCGATATAGCCTTCCTCCTCAAGCGCGGTCAGCAGGTCGGGCTTTCCGGATAAAAGATCCATGCCGTACATCCGTTTCAGCCGGTGTACGTCCAGCCCGTCCGAGGTACGCAGCCGCAGAAAGATATACTCGTTCGCCAGCATTTCCAGCGACAGGGCGTCCTCGCCCCCTACAGGAGGCACGCGCTGCTGCACCAGCGCTTCGTACTTGCGCAGGTTGGGCTCGTTATACCACCGGCGGGCGCCCGTACCGGTCTTGCGGGCCGATCCGTTCTCCGTACCCGTTTGGACCGCTCCATTACCTGTTTCCTCTCCGTCCGTCCCGGTCTGTTCCGCAGACCCTGATCCCCCACCTGCTTCACTCCGTCCATCCCACCAGAACGAATGGGCGGACGGACCGAATCCGAGGTAATTGGCGTGCCGCCAGTATATCTCGTTGTGACGGGATCGCATGCCCGGCAGGGCAAAGCTCGATATTTCGTAGTGCTCATAGCCGCGCTCCCGCATAAAATCCATCGTGAACCGGTACCGCCCCGCGAATTCTTCCTCCGGGGCAGGCGTCACGCGCCCCTGCGTCACCATCTTGAAAAGGGGCGTGCGTTCCTCTATGGCGAGCCCGTACGTGGAGAGATGCGGCACGCCCAGCCGGGTCAGTTTCTGCACATTGGCGCACCAGTATTCCTCCGGCTGATCGGGGATACCGAAAATGAGATCGACAGACAGATTGTCGAAACCCGCCTCCTGCGCCTTTTCTATGGCCTGTACGGCCTGTTCCGGAGTATGACTCCGGTTCAGAAACGTCAGATCGGTCTCGTAAAAAGATTGTACGCCGATGCTCAGCCGGTCGAACCCGAGGGAACGGAGCGCGCGCAGATAGTCGGGCTCCGCATCGTCAGGATTCATCTCCAGCGTCGTTTCGCACACATCGCTGGTTCGGAAAGAACGGCGGATCGTATCCAGCAAATCGGCCAGATCGCGGGCGGGCAGAAGCGACGGGGTGCCGCCCCCGAAATAAATGGTTTCGATGGGTTCGCGCCAGGCATATTCCGCCGCATAATGCGCCAGTTCGGTATGCATGGCCTTCAGAAAAGGCGTCCGGGACGACCGCGTCGTCGTAAAATAGAAATCGCAGTAGATGCAGCGTTGCGCGCAGAAAGGGATATGGAGATATAAGGACGCCACTCAGAAGATGATGCCTAACCGTACAGGCAACAGAAAACCCAGTTTCTCGCTGCCGATGATAAGCGCCGGATTGATTTCGTAGAACACGGCGGATTCTCCGAATCCATGCGCGCGTCCGAGTCCGATATGAATGGTAGGGCCGCTGGTGTCCCTGTTGCCGGCAAGCGGCAGATACCCGCCCATGCCAAGAAAAATATACCCTGCGCGCAATCGCTCCGGAGGCGGCGTGATGATGAGGGATATCTGCGGTTCGAAAAGATAATCGGCTCCGCGCCACCCCTCGAGTACGAACCCCGTAAAGCCAAGATCCAATGCGGTGGAAATGTCCGCATTGATCGGCATGGAAGCACGACCCCGAATACCCAGGCCCACACCCTGCGTGGTACTGTACAGGGTATTAATACTCATTCCGTAACGGGGGGACTTTACCGGGGCCGGGGTCGGGGCCGCATCCTGCGCACAGACGCGCGAAACGGCGATCTGTACGGAAACCGCACAAACGGCAAGAACAAGCAGGAAACGAACTATCTTCATGGATCAGGTTGTGTAGGGACTGCATGAACAGGCATGGTACGAACACGCGGCCATTCGTGTCGTTCATGGTTTATTGGTCAAAAGATAGCGGATATGAAGTTTATCGTTTGCGTCAAACAAGTGCCCGATGTGGCGTCCCCATTGCGTTTGCGGAAGGGGCGTATCGATACGAGCGCCGGACGCATGGTGTTGAACGCGTATGACGCCTCGGCGGCGGAAGGCGCTATCGCCTTTACCGAAAAATACGGGGGCGAAGTACACGCCGTGTTGATAGGTCCGCCCGAGGCGCAGGAAGCGTTGCGCAAGGTGCTTGCGATGGGGGCCGCATCCGCAGTGCATATCCAGGTAAAGGACCGTGCGGCGCCCCCCGAGGCTGTGCCGGACGCCCTTCCCGGCGCACAGGCCTGTGCACGGCTTCTTGCGGACCACTTCAGTAAGGAGACGTTCGACGTGATCGCGTGCGGCAAGCAGGCGCAGGACACCGATGCAGGGTTGACCCCCGCCATGCTCGCCGAATTACTGGGGCTTCCCTTCATCGGAAATGCCATTGCGCTGGAAAAGGACGAGGATGGACGCGGCGGAAACCGTCTTCTCGTGACCAGGCAAGGAGACGCAAATCAGGAAATTACGCGTATAGAGACGCCGTGCGTAGTGTCCTGCTCCAATAATATGTGTGATCCGCGCATTCCGAATATCAAGGGAATCATGGGAGCGCGAAAGAAGCCGATCGACGTGAAAATCGTCTCGCTGCCTGCCGGAATCCCCGGAATGCATGTACAGCGCTACGAGGCTATGCCCGGTCGTCCGGAGGTCCGCATGCTGGAAGAAGCATGGGATGAAGCAGTCGAGGTTCTTGTACCTTTCTTAAAAAACGGCCCGCCCGCAGCATAAGATGGCCCGCTTGCTCGCCTTTGCCGAAATCCGCGCCGGCCGCATCACGCGCCTGTCGCTGGAAGCGCTCTCGCGCTGCCGGGAGATCGCCGGGCAGTGTCGTGGCGGTACCGTGGCTGCCGTCGTCATGTCCGACAATCCCCATGCGCATTTCGAGGAATTGGCCCGCTACGGAGTAGAGGAGGTGTTCGCCGTAACCGATACGGTGTTTGCATCTCCGCACGAAACACCCCTGAGTGCGCCTCTGACCGCGGCGCTCGCCGCCATTATCGACCAAGCTGTCCCTGATGTGGTCGTGCTTCCCTCCGAGGAAAGCGTGAAGGAAATCCTGGGGGCGCTGGCCGCGCGGGTTTCTGCGCCGGCCCTTCCCGATGTGTGCAGCTTCGACGTGCTGGACGGGGCGGTTAAGGCGCAACGTCCCGTATTTACCGCCGGTTTCATAGCGCATGTTCGGGCAGAAGGCAGCCCCGTGGTGGTATCGCTGCGGGCCGGTTCGTACGCCGCCTCCGAGAGCCCTGAGCCCTCCTCCCTGCACGTCCGGAATGTCCCGTTCGCATTCGATGAGAAGGTTTCCGGAAAGACATTACGCAAGGTGGTAAAAGCAGCTTCCGGGAGAATTGACTTGTCGGAAGCATCCGTGGTGGTGGCCGCAGGACGCGGGGTGCGCGACGAGAAAGGCAAACGGCTGATCGAAGAACTTGCGGCGCTCCTGGGGGCGGCGATCGGCGCGTCGCGAGGCGCCATCGAGGCCGGGCTTTTCCCGCCCTCGTCCCTGATCGGACAAACCGGAAAAACCGTTTCCCCGGACGTGTACATTGCGGTTGGAATCTCAGGCGCCCTGCAACATGTGGCGGGAATGTCCGGCAGCCGGGCCGTGATCGCCATCAACAAGGACGCCGACGCACCCGTTTTTCGCCATGCGACCTATGGAATTACAGGCGATCTGTATGAGGTGCTGCCCGCCTTTATCGAGGCATTGAAGCAAAAAGCCTCAACGGTCAACTGAGTGTAGCCAACGGGCGAAGAGAACTGCACAGGATAATCGTCATTCATACGCACTCCATCAGGAAGTGTCATGGTATCGAGTGATCGACACAGAAAGGATCCGCAAAAACAAATTCC
>JANQSQ010000286.1 GCA_028283985.1 Rhodothermales bacterium
CGGGGCATGGGGCATAGCGGCCGCCGTGCTGTTGCTGGCCTCCGACATCCTGCTGCCCATTCCCGCCACGCTGGTCATGACCGCGCTGGGCATGCTGTACGGGCCGGTGGTCGGCGGCCTGATCGGCGCCGGAGGGTCTTTTCTGGGAGGTATGGTCGCTTTCCTGGTTTGCGCGAAGTGGGGCCGCCCGGCAGCGCGTCATTTGGCGGGCGACGCCGAACTTGTCCGGGGAGAGGCGCTGTTCGAGCGATGGGGCGCGTGGATTATCGTCCTTTCGCGCTGGCTTCCGATCATTCCCGAGGCGGTTTCCTGTATGGCGGGGATCGTGTCCATGCCGCGGCGCCTGTTTACGGGCGCGCTCGCTTGCGGAGTTGTGCCGCCTGCCTTTACTTTTGCCATTGTCGGTCATCTGGGCGTGGAGCGTCCCGCCCTGACCTTTTTGCTGAGCGCTCTTTTGCCCGCGGCGTTCTGGCTGGTCGTACACCGGAAAATGCGCCGGGCAACATCCATGAATTCAACCTGACGGCTCCATGAATGTATTTCGTACCCTTCGCCTTGCCCTGATGATGTTTGTGCAGTTTTTCATCTGGGGCTCGTGGGCCACCACGCTCAGTAACTACATGACCACCCAGGATATGGGGGGCGCTATCCCGCTGGCGTTTTCGTTCGGCCCCCTTGCCTGTATCCTGGCGCCTTTCTTCGTGGGCATGGTGGCGGACCGGTTTTTCAACACGGAGAAGGTGCTGGCCGCGTTGTTCCTGCTGGCGGGGGTCGCCATGGTCGCTATGCCGACTTTTGCGGGCACGCCGCTCTTTTTGACCCTGCTTGCCGTACACACGCTGTGCTATTTCCCCACGCTCGCCCTAACCTCTTCGCTGGCGTTCCACCACATCGAAAACCAGGAAAAGGAATTTCCGGTCATTCGCGTCTTCGGAACCATCGGGTGGATCGTTACCGGCCTTGTTATCAGTTGGGTGCTTAGTGCGGATTCCTCCGCCACGCCCATGTATCTGGGGGGTATTGCGTCGCTTTTCCTTGGCTTCTATTGCTTCACTCTGCCGAAGACGCCCCCGCCGTCGCGGGGCGAACGTACGTCCTGGCGGCAGATTTCCGGGCTGGACGCGCTGAAGCAGGTTCGTTCGAAGCCGCTCATCGTGTTTCTTGTTTCCGCTACGCTGGCGTACATCGGGTTCGGGACGTATTTCCCCTACGCTCCCGTGTATCTGGCGGATGCGGGTATCGAGAGGGTGGCGGGCACGATGACGTACGGCCAGATGTCCGAGATATTCTTTATGCTGGCGATCCCGTTCTTCTTCCGGCGGTTGGGCGTGAAGTGGATGCTGTTTATCGGTATTGCGGCCTGGTTTGTGCGTTTCGGACTATTTGCCGGAGCGGCGGTCGACGGCGTCTACTGGATGATTCTGTTCGGCATCCTGATTCACGGACTGTGCTACGATTTCTTCTTCGTCACCGGGCAGATCTATGTGGACAAGAAGACGCCTCCCGCCATACGCGGCCAGATACAGGGGCTGCTCGTGCTGTTGACCTTCGGCCTCGGCATGTTCCTCGGGGCGCAGATTTCGGGGTTCGTCGTGCAAGCGGTTTCCGCCAGCGATGTAATTGCCTCCGCGGAACAATGGCGCTCGTTCTGGGGCATCTTCTCCGCTGCGATGCTCGTGTTTTCGGCCTTCTTCTTCCTGCTGTTCCACGATAAGGTGGATACGGAGGATACCGCGCCGGCGGTTTGACGGTCCGGCCTGGGGTTATGGCGCTCCCGCTGTGCGCGGCGACGCGCGGCGGGGGCGCATGGTCCGAAGTAGTTAAGGAAGCTCTGATTAAATTCGCATGGGCGAGGGCCTTGGGACGCGCCTTCTCTTGAAGTAGTTTAGTATTTATCCGACAGTCCGCCCAAAAAGGAGGGCGGACACCGGGGTCTCCTTGCTTAATTCCCCCAAAATCTGTCCCATCAACGCGAACCACCTCTCCCTTCCCGGACGAGTTTATCGAGCATATTTGTCCGGATAGTCCTGTCAAGACGAATTATTAGGAGTATTTGAAATGTTAATACGAATCATTAGGAGTATTTGAAATATTAATGCGAATTATTGGGAGTATCTGAAATGCATGGGGCTACGTGAGACCACTATAATAGGTCCACGGAAGCCATAGCAGACCTTATGGTCGTGTGCTTCCGGTTCAGTGTCTGGCTTTGGCTGGGTGTCGTGCTTGCTTTCTTAAACCTGGGTCGTCCTTATGCGTAATTTGCTATTTCCCTTTTTCCTCGTCCTTATTTTTGGGTTATTTGCTCATAAAAGTAGCGGACAAACATCTTCTTCTAATGCCAGAAAGGGAACTTAATATAATGTATTTTGTTTATATTATATCCTGCGTATTTTATTTGCCTTAGAAAAAAACCTGCTAATATAAACATGTTTAACGAAGTATCTATGCGAACAATTGCAAGCGTTCTGATTTTTCTGTTTTCGATCACCCTTTTGTCATGCGATTCAGTTGATAATAAAGATCGTGCTATATCGAACATAACTGAGCGTGAGGCTTGGTTATCGGAAGCTTTGGCTTGGCAAGATGAATCTCTTGCATTTCAACGTGTTTCTCAATCATATGATAGCCTTTCTGTTTTATTTGATCGCGATGGTTATGATTCTGAATATTGGGATTCTTTTAGTAGTATTACATCTGATATAGATGATGCTATTTCCCTTACGAGTAATCTTGCTAAATCTTTTTCTGATAGTTCAGATTATTATTCATTGCAGTCTAATATTGCACGTATTTTTGCTGATAATACTTTATGTTTACCTCTTCCGCTAACTCGAAGTAGAAATGCAAATAAAAGAAAAGATAATTTAGGAACGCTTGCTACTGAAATTGCTGATATTCAATGGCTTCCTGATAGAGATAATATTTTAAGTGATTTTCAAGATGCTCTATATTCTTGGGCATTATCAGCAAATAATTGGATTGATTTACATACAGCAAATTTTCTTACTGATTGGGATAGTATAACCGATGGTACTTGTACAGCTCAAACATTAGTTGATGCTGGGTTGCTTTCAAAAATTGCAGGTGGGGAATCTACTCCATAAAACCTCCGTCTGCACCGTCTTGATCCGGAACGTTTTGCATTCAGAAGTGGGGAATGGCGCTCATTTTCCGGCCAAATGGTCGAAAAGAAGAGCGCGGCTCGACGATAGATCGTACGCACGCCTTGCCGGTCGTTCGCCAGTGTCGGCTTCTGTCCTTGAGTCGTTCTACGGCCTACTATCGCCCCCGAGGCGAGAGCGAAGAGAACCTTGCCGTAATGAAACAGATCGACAAACTCTACATGGAACGCCCCACGAGCGGATCGCGCACGATAAAGAGCAGGCTCCAGGCGCAAGGCGTTCGCATTGCCAGAAGCCGCGTCGTTCGCCTGATGCGCCTTATGGGCCTTGGGGCGATTTACCCGAAGCGCCGCACGTCGTCTCCGGGAGAAGGCCACAAGATTTACCCTTATCTGCTAAGAAAGACGAAGGTGACAAAGCCCCGCCAGGTCTATGCGGCGGACATTACGTACATCCCCATGGCGAA
>JANQSQ010000311.1 GCA_028283985.1 Rhodothermales bacterium
TCCATGGACTGCGACGGCACGAAGGACGGCTACGACACGGAGTTGCTCCGGGCCATTGCCGAAAGCGTATCGGTTCCGGTCATCGCTTCAGGAGGCGCCGGCACACTGGAGCATCTGCACGATGCGCTTGTCCAGGGAAGCGCCGATGCCGTACTGGCGGCCTCGATTTTCCATTTCAGGGAATATTCCATTGCCGAAGCCAAACGTTTCCTGCACGATCAGGGCGTAGTCGTACGCATGAAGGAAACGGCATAACACAGGCATACTCCATTCTCCCACCATCACGAACACAAAATATTTTCATAACCATCGCGTTCGCGAAACGACCGATGCTTGCCTGTCAAAAACATCTCTTTTCGCTTCCGGACCACCTCCACTATCTGAATTGCGCCTTCATGGCCCCCATGGCGCGAAAAGTGGAGGAAGCCGGCATAGCAGGGATCCGGCAGCGCCGTAATCCCGCCGGGGTAGAGCATGTGGATTTTTTCGAGGGAAGTAACCGGCTCAGAACATTGTTCGGACAATTGATCCACGCCCCGTCCGATTCCGTAGCCATCATTCCCTCTGCTTCGTATGGACTGGCTGCCATTGCCGCCAACCTGCCGGTCGAGCAAGGCGACCGGATCGTGGTGCTGGACGAACAGTTTCCGAGTAATGTGTATGTCTGGCGCCGAACGGCAGCGGACGCAGGCGCCTCGCTGGAAACCGTCGGTCCCGGTGAGGGGACCGGGAACCGGACTACCCGATGGAATGAACGCATTCTGGAAGCGATCGACGCGAGGACAGCGATCGTAGCCATGCCCCACATACACTGGATCGACGGTACGATCTTCGACCTCGAGGCCATTTCCCGGCGGACCCATGAGGTAGGAGCAGCACTGGTTGTGGACGGAACGCAGTCGGCGGGCGCTCTCCCCTTCGATGCCGAGCGCATCCGCCCCGACGCAGTGATCTGCGCCGGATACAAATGGCTGCTCGGCCCTTACTCGCTTGGCCTTGGCTACTATTCCGAACGCTGGCACAACGGGCGGCCCCTCGAGGAAAACTGGATATGCCGGGAAAGAAGTGAGGAGTTCGGCAATATCATCGCTTACCGGGACGAATATCATCCGGGCGCCATCCGCTTCGACATGGGGGAGCGCAGTAACTTTGTGCTCGTTCCCATGTTGGCGGCGGCACTGGAAATGGTGCTTAACTTTACGCCGGCAGCCATTCAGGAGTACTGCCGGAACCTGACCCGGCCGCTTGCAGACTGTGCGGAGGAACTCGGATTTCGACTCGAATCTCCAGCGGGACGGGTACACCATCTGTTCGGGTTACGGACCCGGAAAGGCAATAACGTGGATCCTGACCGTCTGCGCGATATTCTTGAACAACGCAACATCTCCGTATCGGTACGGGGAAACGCCATCCGCATCGCACCCCACGTCTATAACGACGAAGAAGATATACAAGCGCTGATCGAAGCATTGGATGCAGCGATGCAAACCAGGGCCTGACGGAATATCCCTTGAAAAAGCTGCATCGCAGTATGGCCCATCCGTTCCACAACACGTCTCATGCGTAACCGCCTCGTTTACACAGGAAGCCTTGTACTTGCGGCACTGCTGCTGTATCTGGCATTGCGAGGAGTCGATATAAGCGCAATGGCGGATGCTCTTCGCACGGCGAATTATGCATGGATCCCTGTTCTTGCGGCGGTTATGCTGCTTGGCAATCTGGTGCGGGCCTGGCGATGGCAGCTCCTCATCGAAGCGCTCCCTGAAATTACCCGTGGACAAGCCGATCATGCAGAAACAGATGTCGACGCACCCGGACTCCCAGGAATAAAACCCATCTTTTACTCGGTAATAATCGGCTATATGGTCAACTTTGCGGTGCCGAGGCTGGGCGAAGTCGCGCGAACCGCCAATCTCTCCGCGCAGAGCCGCCTGCGCTTCAGCAGCTTGCTGGGTACCGTCGTAACGGAACGCATCCTCGACGTGGTTGTGCTGGGGATAGGCCTGGGCAGTGTCTTTCTCCTGATGACAGGTCGTGCAGCTATACTGGGCGACATCCTGATTGCGCCGGTCGCCGAACAACTTGATCGAATTTCCCTGACAGCCGTCACTCTGATCGCCTTTACCATTGCCCTGGCCGCTTTCCTCCTCTACAGATTCCTCTCGGGGATGTCCGAAAACTCCCGCAAAGGCGACGGATCCAGCGGAAAACATTCCCTGAAACCACGCCTGAGAACAGCCTTCAAGGCGTTTCGGGAAGGAATGACCACAATCCTGCATGCACCCGGCAAACAACGCATCGTATGGAGCACGGCTATCATGTGGTTTCTTTACCTGCTGATGGCCTATATCCCCTTCCTGATGCTGAATGCGGCGGGAATCTATAGCCTGTCTTTGATCGACGGATGGATCATCATGATATTCGGTGCGGTCGGCATCCTCGTTCCCTTGCCCGGAGGG
>JANQSQ010000328.1 GCA_028283985.1 Rhodothermales bacterium
TTCTGCGCTCTGCGGTTTATGGACGTAAAGCGCTACAATCGCATTGGCATGGTGTCCTCCGCCAAAGGGCAGTTTCAGCCCGAAATGCTGGCCGAAGCCAAGATGGGGCATATCGACGAAGAGATTGTGCCGGAAAAAAGGAGGCGAGATATCTTTGCCTTGCTCGACGGGAAAGCCCCCAGCCCCGACCCCCAAGGCGAGGTCTACCGCCTGTTGCTGGTCGCCTCCTGCAACTTCTGGCACAGGGCCATGCCGTTCCTGTTCGAACGCATCGACGACTATACCGAATTGCTGATACCTGACGATTTGCTTTCGGGCAACAGCATCCTCGCCTATATCCGCGAAGCAATGGCGCCGGATACCTGCGAGGATGTCGAGGTGATCGGCTGGCTCTACCAGTTCTACATCTCCGAAAAGAAAAACGAAGTGTTCGCGGGGCTTAGGAAGAACCAAAAGATCACACCCGAAAATATTCCCGCCGCCACCCAGCTTTTCACCCCGCACTGGATTGTGCGCTATCTGGTGGAAAACTCGCTGGGGCGGCTATGGATGCTCAACCGTCCCAATTCTAAACTGGTTGAGCGGATGGACTATTATATCAAGCCCGAGCAAGCCGAAACGGATTTCCTGCGCATCGCCAAGCCGGAAGAAATCAAGATTTGCGACCCGGCCTGCGGTTCCGGTCACATGCTTACCTATGCCTTTGACCTACTCTACGCCATATACGAAGAAGAAGGTTACGATACTGCCGAGATTCCGCAAAAGATACTCACGCACAACCTCTATGGCATCGAGATCGACGAACGCGCCGGGGAACTGGCGGCCTTCGCCTTGGCCATGAAGGGCCGCGCCAAGCAACGCCGCTTCTTCACCAGAGGCATCAAACCGAATATTTGCGTACTGGAGAAAATCTGTTTCGACGGAGATGAACTGAAAAATTACATGGATTTTGTGGGGCGCGACTTGTTTACCGTACCGCTGCAAACCACCCTGCGTCAGTTTGAGGAAGCCGACAATTTCGGCTCGCTGATCCGACCGGAAGTCACTGATGTGGGGGAGCTACTTCGGGTGCTGAAAGCAAAGAACGTCTCAGGACAGTTGTTTCTCGGTACGGCCCACGAAAAGGTGCTGCAAGCGTTGCGTCAGGCTGATTATCTGAGTCCCAAGTATCATGTGGTGATTGCGAATCCGCCGTATATGGGGAGCAGAAATATGAATGGGCGATTGGCGATGTGGCTAAAAAATAACTACCTAGCTGTGAAATCTGATCTGTTTTCTGCTTTCATCATTCGAAATGCTGAATTTGCTCTGCCTAAAGGACAACTTGGTTTTATGTCACCATTCGTTTGGATGTTTATTTCAAACTATGAGAAGTTACGCGAATATTTTATAAACCAAAAAACGATCACCTCGTTGGTACAGTTGGAATATTCAGGCTTTGATGGGGCAACGGTGCCAATTTGCACTTTTACAATCGAAAACGCTCACCATCCAAATTTCAAGGGAGGTTATGTACGGCTGTCCGATTTTCGAGGCTCGGAAAATCAGAGGCCGCGAACACTTGAGGCCATCAACAATCCCGGTTGTGGCTGGTTTTATCGGGCCTCGGCTGCGGATTTCAAAAAAATTCCTGGGAAGCCTATAGTTTATTGGATTTCTTCTCAACTCTTATCCACTTTTTCAAATATAAGAGGCAGGCCGATCAGTGACATGATTTCATTAAAAGCTGGACTATCGACCGGAAATAACGCAGTGTTTCAGAGACATTGGCATGAAGTGGGAAATAATCGGATGAATACAAGGGCTACAGATGCCATTGATGCACAAAAATCTGAATGCCGATGGTTTCCTTGCCACAGTGGCGGATCATATAGAAAGTGGTACGGAAATCATTCTATAGTCGTTAATTGGGAGATGAATGGTGTCCAAATTCGTAGTTTTAAGGGTTCTGCTATTAGGAATGAAGATTTCTATTTCAAGAATGGAATTACTTGGTCAAAAATAAGCTCTGGAACCTTTGCTGTGCGATATCGGCCAATTGGTTTTCTGTTTGACGATACCGGTCGATGTGGTTTCAACAATAATCCAACGAAAATTAATGTAATTCTATCCTTTTTTTGTTCTTGCTTGAGTGATACATACCTAAACATTTTGTGTCCGACTCTAAGTTTTACTAACAATGAAATAGCTAAGATACCTTATATTCCTCCTCCGATTGGCAGTGTTGGTACTCTTGTAGACAAAAGCATTTCCATTGCAAAAAAAGACTGGGATTCCTATGAACGCTCCTGGGATTTTACAGCCCTTCCCCTCCTGAATCCGGCCTACACCCAACTCACTCTCGAAGCCGCCTACCATAAGCTCCGCGACCACTGGCAGGAGATGACACTGGAGATGCAACGGCTGGAGGAAGAAAACAACCGCATTTTCATTGATACCTACGGCTTGCGGGATGAATTGAAGCCCGACGTAGATCCTGATGAAATTACCCTCACTTGCAACCCGCATTATCGCTACAGCGACGACAAGAGCGAGGAGGAACTGGAGAGGCTACTGCTGGCCGATACCATGCGCGAACTGGTCTCCTATGCCGTGGGCTGTATGTTTGGCCGCTACGCGCTGGAGAAACCGGGATTGATCCTCGCCAACCAGGGAGAAACCTTCGAAGATTATCTGAAACAGGTTCCTAAGCCGGGTTTCCCGGCGGATGACGACAACGTAATCCCCATGCTGGACGGTGACTGGTTCGCCGACGACATCGCCGAGCGTTTCCGCAAGTTCCTGCGTGTGGCCTTCGGGGAAACACACTACGAGGAAAACCTCCGTTTCGTCGAACAGGCGCTCAACGTGAAAGGCAGGCGTAATTATAGTATCCGCACGTACTTCCTCGGCGAATTCTATAAAGACCATGTGAAGCGGTATAAAAAACGCCCCATTTATTGGCTGTTCTCAAGCCCGAAAGGCAGCTTCAACGCGCTGATCTATATGCATCGCTACCGCCCGGATACGGTTAGCGTGGTGCTCAACGACTATCTGCGCGAATTCCGCGCCAAATTGGCTTCCCGAAAGAACCATCTGGAAGCGGTCAGCATCAGCGCCAATGCCTCCCAGAGCGAAAAGACCAAAGCATTGAAGGAGATCGAGAACATTGCCAGGATAATCGCCGAGATGGAAGAGTACGAACGCGATTTACTATACCCACTCGCCACCCGACAGGTGGAGATCGACCTCGACGACGGCGTAAAAGTCAATTACCCGAGATTCGGCGCGGCCCTGAAGAAAATTGCAGGGCTTAGCGCATAGATTTGGAGGGTTGACGTGAATAACCGCATAGCCCAAGCCCTGACCAATCTCTTCGAGCGGCATCGCATTGTCTTCTGGTACGACGCCAAGAAAGAATTACGCGATGACTTCGAGGCATTGTCATTGCCCGGCGTTGAAAAGTTGGAACTCGCCAACAACGAGTACGGTGTCAAGCACAGGCTGTTGCGCGAGCAACCGAAACAGAGATTTCTCCTCTACCGTGAAGGACCGCAGCCGCCCGACCTGGAAAACTGGCTCCTCGACGTGCAGTTGGCTCATGGCAGATTCCGCGCTGACCAAGCGGCCATTTGGCTATCCGAACTGGAACTCGGACCGGAATTTGCGGATTTGGCGCAGGCTCACGCGGAGTTCTTCCGGGCGGCCAAGCGCAGAGGTGCCCTCAAAAACCTACTTGAAGCAAACGACAACGCCAGGAAGATTCGCCTGAAGATGCTGGCGGTATGCGCAGGCAGCGAGCCACACATAGATGGTGCGCTGGAAAACCTGCTGCAGGAACTGGCCGATGGCCGAGACGAGAAGAGCAAATTGATCGCCCGGTGTAATCTGGATGATTTTCTCTGGGGCCAAATGGCCCATACCTATGACTACCAGTCTGACGAGTCGAGCGTCCGTGATTTTGCCATCGAACTGTTCAAGTCCTGCTATGCCATGGGAACCGGTGGTCAGGCAAAACTGCGCGGCGATGCCTTGGTATTTCTCAAACGCTGGAAGAACAACCGTCAGTTTGAAGACAGTTTCAAGGCCCTCTCGGGAGAATGCGCCGGGGTACTCGGCATTGAACAGGATCTGGCCAAGCGGGATTTCCGCGAGTTGATCAAAATGGATTACTTCCAATTGATCGACCGGAAGATCATCAGCGATCTGGTGCGATCAGTGGCATCGCGAACAGTTTCCGGCGGTGATGTATCGCTCTGGGTCCGTCAGCGGCGACAGAGCCATTGGTATAGCGAGTACCGGAATCTGTACGAGGCGCTTGATTACGCCGCGCAGTTTACCCATGCGCTGGGTGAGGCCAATCTTACCATGGACAATCTGACCGAAGGCGTACAGCGTTACAGCCGCTTCTGGTATCAGATGGATCAACTCTACCGCAAGTTCACCTACCACGCTCGCAAGTCCGGTCAGTCCTCGCTGATGGAGACCTTGACCAACCAGATCGAAAATCTCTATTCCAACAATTATCTGCTGAAGCTGAATGATCGTTTTCAGTCTTTTGTGGATGGCGCATCCAGTTGGGAGGCACCGCCCATACCCGGACAAAAGGAGTTTTTTGAGCGCTGGGTGCGCCCTTTTCTCCGTAAGGACAACAAGATCTGCGTGATCATATCCGACGCCATGCGCTATGAGATTGGCGACGAACTGCTGCGCCTAATCTGCCAGGAGGATCGCTACAGTGCAAAACTGGAACCGGTGCTTTCGATGTTGCCCAGCTACACCCAATTGGGTATGGCGGCGCTGTTGCCCAACAAAAAGTTGGAGATTACCGACAACGAAACCAGCGGCGTGCTGATAGATGGGCAAAGCTCTCAGGGTACTGCGAACCGTAAAAAAATCTTGCAAGCCGCGTTGGCGGGGAAGGGTCAGGCTCTTAAATATGAAAAATTAATGGGGCTTAATCGGGAAGATGCCCGCAAACTGCTCAAGGCCAACGATGTGATCTATATCTACCATAACCGGATAGACCACACTGGCGATAAAATGCACTCCGAAGGGCGGGCCTTTGAGGCGGCGGAAGAAACCCTCTCCGATATTGTCAAGCTTGTTAAGAAGCTGACTGGGGCGAACGCCAACAACATTCTGGTTACCGCGGATCACGGCTTTATCTATCAGCACAGGGAGTTGGATGAAAGCGATTTTCTGGGCGTAGACGCCACAGGCGATTCGATTCTGTATCGAGACCGGCGATTTGTTCTGGGGAAAGGACTTGCCTCGTCGAATAGCCTGCGCAAATTCACTTCCGCACAACTTGGCCTTGCGGGCGAGGTGGAGGTACAAATTCCCAAGTCGATCAACCGCCTGCGTCTAAGAGGATCCGGCAGCCGCTTTGTGCACGGAGGCGCTTCGTTGCAAGAAGTAGTGCTTCCCGTACTCAGGATCAACAAGAAGCGCCAAAGCGATGTGACTGTCGTCGAGGTGGATATCCTGCGCGGGGCCAGTTCGGTGATTACTTCCGGGCAGCTGGCGGTAACGATGTATCAGGCTGAACCGGTGACGGACAAGATACGACCGCGCGTACTGCGAGCGGGCATCTACACCGAGACGGGCAACCTGATCTCCGACAGCCACGATCTGAAATTTGACTTGGCCTCGGAAAATCCCCGGGAACGGGAACAGCAAATACGCTTTGTATTGACCCGCCAAGCCGAAGAGTCGAATGGCCAGGAAGTCATCCTCCGCCTGGAAGAAAAACACGCCGGCACTTCGCATTACAAGGAATACAAGTCGCTCCGGTATTTGATGCGGCGAGCATTTACAAGCGATTTCGATTTTTAAACAGGGACTTTTAAGGCGTGAGTGACCGATGAACGCACTTGACCAAAAAATCAACGCGCACTTTCCGGGGTTCGTAGTCCGCAAGGACCTTGTAAAGACGGTCAAGGGCAACGCCATTGTCCCCACCTACGTGCTGGAATACCTGCTGGGACAGTATTGCGCCACCAGCGACGAGCCAAGCATCCGGACAGGCATTGAGACGGTCAAGGAAATTCTTCGCAAGCATTACGTGCATCGCAACGAAGCGGGTCTGGTGCGCTCGAATATCAGGGAAAAGGGTCGTTACAAGGTTATCGACAAGATCGGCGTGGCGCTGAACGACAAGACCGATTCGTACGAAGCGGCGTTTTCCAACCTCGGGATCAAAAAGGTTCTGGTCGATTCGGGCACGGTCAAGGCCCATCCCAAATTGCTGGTCAGCGGCGTCTGGTGCATTGCCGACATCGAATACGAATTTACCACAGACAAGAACGCCAGCCCCTGGATTTTATCGACCCTTAAGCCTATCCAGCTATCCCATTTCGATTTCGATGAATACGTTGCGGCCCGCAAGCAATTCACCACCGCTGAGTGGATCGACCTGCTGATGCAAAGTATTGGCTTCAACCCCGACATGTTCGGCAGGCGCAGCAAGCTGACCCAGTTGATTCGCCTGGTCCCGTATTGCGAACGAAATTACAACCTGATCGAGTTGGGACCCAAAGGAACCGGCAAATCGCATATCTATTCGGAGTTCTCGCCTCACGGCATTCTGATTTCCGGCGGTGAAGTCACAGTTCCCAAACTATTCGTGAACAACGCCTCGGGGAAGATCGGGTTGGTTGGCTACTGGGACTGCGTCGCCTTCGACGAGTTTGCAGGAAAGCAAAAGCGCGTGGACAAGGCCCTGGTAGACATTATGAAGAACTATATGGCCAACAAATCCTTCTCGCGGGGCGTTGAGACACTGGGCGCAGAAGCGTCCATGGCCTTCGTAGGCAACACGCAGCATACCGTACCTTACATGCTCAAGCACGCGGACCTGTTTTGCGAGCTGCCCGACAAGTTCTACGATTCCGCGTTCCTTGACCGTATCCATTGCTACATCCCCGGCTGGGAAGTGGACATCATTCGTGGCGAGATGTTCACCAGTGGTTACGGGTTCGTAGTAGACTATCTGGCCGAAATTCTTCGTTCGCTACGCAATCACGATTACTCGGACCGCTACAAGGAATATTTCTCCCTGTCTTCCGGGATTTCGACCCGGGACCAAGACGGAATCAACAAGACCTTTTCCGGCCTGATGAAGATTCTTTTCCCCGATGGAGGGGCAACCAGGGAAGAAATGGAAGAGCTACTGCGCTTCTCGATTGAAGGACGGAAGCGCGTCAAGGATCAACTATTGCGGATCGATTCGACGTACGGCAAAGTTAATTTTTCCTACCTCGACGCGAGCGAACAGGCTATACCCGTCAAAACCCTCGAAGAAGAGGAATACTCCAACTACTATCACAGAACTGTTGCCGAAGCGGATGATGCCGAACTTGTTGCGGCTGCGGAACCTAAAACCTTGCCTGCCCCATCCGAGTTCGTTCTGAAGGAACAACACCTCACGTTTCAGGAAAACCAAAGGGGTGTCTCCTTCGATACGCTCCTGGGCCAGTATCTCAAGGGAGCAACTGCGATCAGGGTCACCGATCCGTACATTCGCCTGTTTTACCAGATACGCAATGTCATGGAACTCCTGGAGACTGTGGTAAAGCACAAGACTCCGGATGAGGAAGTGTCTGTTCATCTGGTCACGACGGAAGACGAATTCAAAGGCGAACAACAGAAGGAAAATTTTGAAAAGATGCAGAAGGCATCCGGTGCCGTGGGCGTGAATTTCACTTGGGAGTTCGACAAAAACCGCACGATTCACGCCCGCCACATCGTAACCGACCACGGCTGGAAGATCTCTCTGGATCGCGGTCTCGATATCTTCCAGTACTACGAAATGAACGATGCCTTGGCTTTCGCCAATCGGCTGCAACAGTATCGCCGCTGCAAAGCGTTCGAGGTAACGTTTATCCGACACGAACAAAAAAGACAGGAGGAGCAATAATTATGAGTGGGATTTCGGTATCGAATTTGTCCAATTGAACCGAACTGTCTCATGCTACCTGAAACCCAAAACCAACTGTTCCGCACTCAAGGCTGCCTCCCCAAGCGATTGGCTGGAGACACCCTCTTTGGGTCTTGAACAAGATTTTAAGGCAACGAATGGCAGACGAGAGAATTACCGAACTCGAACGACAGATCGGCGAGTTGATCGCGGAACTGAACACTCTGCGAAAGGCCCGCCCGGGGACGCCTGTCCGCAATTACACCTTTGCAACGCTGACCAGCGACACCACGCTACTCGACCTGTTCGGTGAAAAGGACAAGCTGCTTGCAATCCACAACATGGGACAGGGCTGTCGCTATTGTACGCTGTGGGCGGACGGCTTCAACGGATTGCTTGCCCATCTGGAATCGGCCTTGTCCGTAGTACTCCTCTCGAAGGACCCGCCGCCGTGTGAGGCCAGCCGAAACCGCCAACC
>JANQSQ010000329.1 GCA_028283985.1 Rhodothermales bacterium
TGCCCAGCATGCCGATCGTGGGAGTAGGGTAGAGGGCCCCTTCCGGATTTTCGTTGTAGAAGGAGACGTTGCCGCCTGTCACGGGCGTGCCAAAGGCCCGGCAGGCGTCGCCCATGCCTCCGACCGCTTCCGAAAAGGTCCAGTAGACCTCCGGCTTGTACGGATTGCCGAAATTAAGACAGTTCGTGATAGCCACCGGCTTGCCCCCGGTGCACACCACGTTCCGGGCCGCTTCCGCCACGGCGATGCGCCCGCCCTGCCGCGGGTCGAGATATACATACCGTCCGTTGCAGTCGGTCTTGACGGCCAATCCCTTGTTCGTGCCCTTGATGCGCACCACCGCGGCGTCGCTCGGCCCCGGGCCGGCCAGCGTGTTCGTCCGCACCATCGTATCGTACTGCTCGAACACCCAGCGTTTCGAGGCGATATTCGGAGAACTAAGCAGGTCGAGCAGCACTGCACCGGCATTGGCCGCCGACACATCGGGCACATCGTCGAGGTTCAGCGCAATATCGTCGAGCCGGGCCGGACGGCGCGTTTCCCGGCGATACACGGGCGCTCCGCCTCCCAGCACGAGATGATCGGCTTCCACATCCGCAACCAGTGCGCCACGCCAGAAAATCTTTACGCGGGGTTCCTGAACGACCTCTCCTATACATTCCGCATGCAGGTCCCATTTGCCGAAAATGGCCTCGACTTCCTCCTCCCGGCCTTGCTCGCACACGAGCAGCATCCGCTCCTGGCTTTCCGAAAGCATAATCTCGTAGGGAGTCATCCCCGCTTCGCGCTGCGGCACCTTGTCCACATGCAAAATCATGCCGCACCCGCCCTTCGCACTCATTTCGGAGGAGGAACAGGTAAGCCCGGCGGCGCCCATATCCTGAATACCCACGATCGCGCCGCTGGCGATGGCCTCCAGGGTGGCCTCCAGCAAAAGCTTTTCGGTGAATGGATCGCCCACCTGCACGCTGGGGCGCTTCGCCTCGCTCCCCTCCGCAATTTCCTCGGAAGCGAAGGTAGCGCCATGAATGCCGTCCCGCCCGGTCGAGGATCCCACGATATACACCGGATTCCCCACCCCCTCGGCAATGGCCGAAGCGGTTTGTCCGATTTTCGCCACGCCCACGCTCATGGCGTTGACAAGGGGGTTGCCCTCATAGGACGGATCGAAATACACCTCACCGGCTACGGTGGGGACGCCGAAGGAATCGCCGTAGTCCCCTATTCCGCGCACCCCGCCGTCGAAGAGATAGAGCACGCGGGGGGTCTCCAACGCACCGAACCGGAGCGAATTGAGCGAACAGATGGGCCGGGCGCCCATCGTGAAGATGTCACGCTGGATACCGCCCACTCCGGTCGCAGCCCCCTGATAGGGCTCCACTGCCGACGGGTGATTGTGCGATTCGATCTTGAACGCGACCGCAAGACCGTCCCCGATATCGACGAGACCGGCGTTTTCTTCCCCGGCTTCCGCAAGAAGCGCTTCCCCCTCGCGAGGCAGCGTCTTCAGCAGCGCAATGGAGTTTTTATACGAACAGTGTTCGCTCCACATGACGGAATAAATGCCCAACTCGACAAAGGTCGGCGTGCGACCCAGCTTTTCGAGTATCCACCCGTATTCCTCGTCCGTCAATCCATGATCCCGAGCCATTTCTATGGTGACTTCCGGGGTTGCGTCCGGCTGATCCGGCCTTGTTTTCGCCATGCCTGCGTGAATAGCTGATAACGTCTCTGCGGGGCCCGTGGAAATATAGGCCGCAGGCAACCGGTTTCATATGGAGAAATCGTTACTTCAACGTAATATGTCGTTACATCAACGTAATATGTATTATTCGTTTTTCCCCGATTCCGTGGTATACTATATGGATACGGTATCAGGATACCGGAATGCGAACAGGTCCCGAGGCAACCCGGCAACCCCATGCTGAAGATTATCCCGAACATCCCGGTGGCAGACCTCGAACGCTCCGTCGAGTTTTACCTGGATGTGCTCGGCTTCGAGATGGTCAACATACGGGGGCGCGGCGAAATGGCGCGGGCCCACCTGCGCAGAGGCGGGGCGGAAATCATTTTTCGTTCCTGCGACCCGGAGGCGCCGCTCCCGTTTCCCGATCCGTTCCTGACGAATCAGATCATTCTCCACATTCAGGTGAACGACATCCTCGCCTTGTACGACCGTATCAAGGAGACTCGGGTGGAAGTGGTGCAGGCGCTCGAACCCACGCTGTTCGGAGCTGCCCAATTCATGATTCGCGACATCGACGGCCGCATCATTTCCTTCGATCAACCGGGAAGCGTGCAGGGATAGGCCCT
>JANQSQ010000353.1 GCA_028283985.1 Rhodothermales bacterium
AAGTTTCAGGGATTGCGCCGCGTCTTCCTTGTAATCCCACCACCGCCACAGAATCTGCGAGCAGCTCTCGGGAGAGATCACGGAATACCAGGAGTTTTCGAGCATCAGGATACGGTCGCCGATGCCGATGCCGAGCGCTCCGCCCGATGCCCCCTCGCCGATGATAACGACCACGATGGGTACGGGCAGCCGGGCCATCTCGAACAGATTTTTGGCGATAGCTTCCGCCTGACAACGTTCTTCCGCTTCCAGTCCGGGATATGCGCCGGGGGTGTCGAGCAGCGTGATGACCGGCCGGTTGAATTTGGCGGCGAGCCGCACGAGCCGCAGCGCCTTGCGGTATCCTTCGGGGTTCGGCATTCCGAAGCGCCGGTACTTCCGGCTTTTCACATCGCGCCCTTTCTGATGCCCCAGGATCATGACGGAGCGGTCGACGCCTCCGTATTCGGCGCCGCGAAACGTCGCAAACCCTCCCACGATCGCGGGATCGTCTCCATACAGGCGGTCGCCATGCAGTTCCACGAAGTCTTCCGTCATCGCCTCGATGTAATCGAGCGTGTACGGCCTCGTCGGGTGGCGGGCGATCTGTACCCGCTGCCACCGCGTCAGATTGCGGTAAATGGAAGCGCGCAGTTCGTCCACGCGGGCCTCCAGCGCGGCGATTTCCCCGGACAGATCGACCTTCGCGTCTTCCGTGTCGAACGCCCTCATTTCGTCGAGTTTCTGCTCGAGTTCCACGAGAGGTTTTTCGAAATCCAGAAGATATTGAGGAGATGGCGTCATGAGCCGATGCGTTCGTGAATCCCGGCGGCGTCCTTGAGGGACCGGACGATAATATCCCAGTCCAGGGAGAGGGCCCGGTTTCTGACATAAAACCAGTAGGCGGAATCAAGTTCGTCCGCGGCGTCCTTGGGAAGATTGACGACATCCACCACGGCGAAAACGCCGGGCCGGAGGTTCCATTCCGGAGGCGGGCGGTAATCCGTGGTCTCGTCGTAGCCTACCAGCGCGCGTCGTCCGAGAAGAATATCGGGAAATTTTTTCGTTTTACTTGCAAGGCGCGCCGGAAGCGAGTTCTTACCGGCGAGGCGGGCGGTTGCCGCCAATACAGGATGTATGGCAAGACCGATCGCCGCGATGCCTTTTTCGAGCAGGCGTCGGCCCACCGACCGGTGCGCGTGGACGAATGCATCCTCCGTTTCTACGAGATTGACCATCGAAAGATCGTCTACCGATGCTCTGCCGATCACATGGTCCCGCCCATCGGCAAGAATCCGGATGTGTACGTTCAGGTCATGCAGTTCCCGGATATACCGGAAGATAGATCGGTTTGAGAGCGCGCCGGAAGCAAAAACGACATCGTGGATCATCCCGAGGCGGACCATGTCGCGCAGTTGCCCGGTCCGGCCAAGCCATGTCGGATTCGCGTTCTCCACGGAATCGCCGGTATCGTCTCCGGATGCTTTTGCGTCAACGCCGCGAGCAAGCGCTGCATTGGAGTCGCTTCCGTTGCGAACAGGCATTTTCTCGTCCGGCGTGACGAATCCCTTCAGAGAGAACGGGGGCCTCGGGTGCCGGGCAAGCATGTTGTGCAGCCGTATAGCCTCGTTCCGGGGTCCTACGAGCACGGCGTGCCGGTCGTGCATCGGTTCGGCGTCCCGGCGCATGCGGATCCATCTTGCAGTCCAGCACGCGAAGACGGCCACGGGCAAGGTGAGTAGTACGACAAGCCGTGAAAAGGCAATCGTTTTTACGAAAAAGGATAGTGCAGCCACGAGAAGGAGGCCCGCAAGAATACCCACCGGAACGGAACGGAAAGAATTTTTCCGGCGGTATCCCCCCAGAGCGGCGATACCTGTTACGGAACCAAGGCCGTAGATCGGCGCCACGACGGTAAAGAACACGGGCGCCACGCGGGTGTCGAGCATGGAGGCATAGGTTGTCGCCAGAATGCCTGCGGAAGCATATACCATGCAGAAATCCAGGAGAGGCCAGACGGCGATACGTCCGAATTTCGCCGCTACGGACATGCCGGCCCGGAGCAGGATACCGCATCGAAGCAGCAGGGCCAGCAGTTTCGAGTATCGACTCTCGAAATGCTTCTCCGTAAACCGGAGCATGGCTCCGTAGAAAAGGCGCACGTAACGCAACTCGCCTTTTCGGGTGCTCTGTCCTTTGTAATGGATGATTTCCGTTTCCGGGGTATAATAGATTTTCCAGCGGGCCTGCTGGATGCGGTAACACAAGTCGATATCTTCCCCGTACATGAAGAACTCTTCGTCGAAGATGCCCGCTTCGTCGAGCGCAGTCCGCCGAAGCATCATGCACGACCCGCTCAACGCATCTACCTCGGCCGTCTCGTTTTCCGGCAGGTGGGTCATATTGTAGCGCCCGAACACGGGGCTGCGCGGAAAGAGCGTCGCCAATCCGGTCATGCGGAAAAAGGCTACCCGGGGCGTGGGGAATGCCCGTCGGCTTTCCAGAGCGAACGTCCCGTCCGGATGCAGGATTTTGCATCCCGCGGCGCCGGCGTCCGGGTGCTCGTCAAGGAATCGGACAAGGGTAACGAGCGTGTTTTCCTGTACGATCGTATCCGGGTTCAACACCAGCACATAGCGCCCGCGGGCCTTGCGGATCGCCTGATTGTTGGCGGCGCTGAAGCCAGCGTTGCCTGCATTGACGATCAGATGCACTTCGGGGAAGTGCGTACGCACCATCGCCGGGCTGCCGTCCACAGAGTTGTTATCGACCACGAACACTTCCATGTTCAGGTCGGCCTGGGCGCGGAAGACAGAGCGAAGCGCCTGTTCGAGGAATTCCCGCACATTGTAGTTGACGATAACGACCGAAAGGTCGATCACGTCCGTGCGGCGATCGACCGTCGCAGCAGGAGAATGCGATACATCCATGGAATGGAGAGGCGAGTGCCGGTTTGGCGCAGCGTTTCGTGCGCAATTTATCCTAAATTCAATCGCAAAACGCCTTGCCGGTTCAATATAAGCATTACCTTATACGCTGCCGGGCCTGTCCGAATCTTCGGAAATTCCCGATTCACACAGTTTACATCCATTCGCATGCCTCAGCTTTTTCCCAGGCGAGCTAACGCGTTACCCATCCTTTCCCTGGTTGGAGCGCTTATCGGAGGCGTGGCGGTGGTCGGCTTTGTCTGGTACTACTTTTCTCCGGAGTACACGGATGTAGGATATGCCCCCGAGCAGCCTGTACCGTATAGCCACCGGCTTCATGCAGGGGAACTGGGGCTGGATTGCCGGTATTGCCATACGAATGTCGAAATCACCGCCGAGGCGAATCTCCCTCCGACCCAGACATGCATGAACTGCCATGCGCAGGTGCAGACCGAGGCCCTGTCCCTGCAACCGGTGCGAAAAAGCTGGGCGGAAGATACGCCGGTGGAATGGATCAAGGTCAATTTTCTTCCGGATTATGTGCATTTCAGCCACGCCGCCCATGTCAACAATGGGGTGGGGTGCGAGACGTGCCACGGCCGGGTGGACCTGATGGATGTCGTTTCCCAGCCCGAGCCGCTGTCCATGGCGTGGTGTCTCGATTGTCACCGCAATCCGGAAGAGCAATTGCGCCCGGACGAAGCGGTGACCCTCATGGGATACGAACACCCGGCGGATTTCATGGAGCGCAATGCGGAACGCATGGAACGGGAAGGGATCCGGCCTCCCGTAAATTGCTCCGCGTGCCATTATTAGAACCGGATCAGACGCGAGATCGGCATGATCGACCTTCCTGTCCTGAAAAATGCAGAGACGCCGGCGCCGCGCGAGCGGTTCTGGCGTAGTCCGGCCGACCTTGAAGGAGGGCTTGGCGACCTGCATAGCGGGGAGTTCATGCCGGGCGCAAGCGATCGTCCGAGTGGCGCGTCCCGCAGGGATTTTCTGCGCATCATGGGCGCCTCCATGGCGATGGCCGGTTTGTCGGCCTGCCGTCGTCCCGTCGAGCAGGTGCTTCCGTACACGCGCCAGCCGGAAGAGATCGTTCCGGGAGAACCCCTCTATTATGCGACGGGCATGCCGTATCGCGGGGTGCTGCGACCGCTTCTTGTGAAGAGCCATGAAGGGCGTCCGACCAAGATAGAAGGCAATCCGGAGCACCCCATGTCCCGGGGGGCGACAGGGGGATTCGAACAAGCCTCCATTCTCAATATGTATGATCCGGACCGCTCGCAGCGCGTGTTGCGCCAGGGCGTCGGTGCGGAATGGCGGGAGTTCGTACGTCTTGCGCAGGAACTGGACGGGGCTGCGCGGATTGCGGTTGTATCGCCGCCGATTTCCTCTCCTACGATCCGGTCGCTTCGCAGCCGCCTTGCGGAGCGTTTCCCGGAAATGCAATGGATTACGTATGCGCCTGAAGGGGACGATCCGTCCCGGACGGGGCTGCGGACCATGGAAGGCCGCGCGGTGCGGCCGTTGTACCGGTTTTCCAATGCGGAAGTCATCGTCAGCCTGGACAGTGATTTCCTCGGACCGACGGAGATCAATCTTCTGTCCAATACGGCGGAATACGCGCAAAACAGACGGATGGCGTCCCCGGAGGATAGCCCCGGCAGGCTGTATGTGGTAGAGAGCAACTATTCGCTTACGGGGGGGATGGCCGACCATCGCAAGCGGTTGCGCTCCGGCGATATTCCTGCGTTTGCGCGGGCGCTGGCTTCGCAAGTAGGTATAGGCGGGCTTCCGGGCGAGCGCGCCGCGGAGGATGCGTTTCTTCATGCGATGGCCCGGGATGCGCAGGCGGCGGGTTCGCGCGCCGTAGTGGTTGCGGGCGATACCCAACCGCCCGAGGTCCATGCGCTCGCGGCGGCTATCAATCAGGCGCTTGGCGCCGTGGGCAGCACGGTTTCTTATCTGGATGTGGACGACGAGACGGAATTCTCGCAGATCGAACGCTTTGCCGCGCTGGCGGCCGATATGCATGCCGGCGAGATCGATCTGCTTTTGATGTTGGACGTCAACCCCGTGTACAGTGCGCCGCCGGAACTCGATTTTGCGGGCGGAATGGAGCGTGTCGCCCGGACGGTACATCTCGGATTGCATCTTGACGAGACGGGACAGGCTGCGGAATGGCATATCCCGCAAGCGCATTATCTCGAAGCATGGGGGGACGGGCGCGCGTACGATGGTACGCTCTCCGTCGTTCAGCCGCTGATCGCACCGCTTTACGAAGCGGCGAAATCCGACGTGGAGGTGCTCGGTCTGCTCGTGACCGGCATGGATACGCCGGGGTACGATCTCGTGCGGGAAGAGTGGTCGGCGTACCTTCCCGACGATGCGGAGCAAGCGTGGCGCAGGGCATTGCACGACGGGTTTCTGCCGGACAGCGGCTATCCGGAGGCGGTACCGGTATTGGAGGCGCCTTCTTTTTCCGCCGATTCTCCCGGGGAGGAGGAAATCGAGGTGGTGATTCGCCTCGATCCGACCGTGCTGGACGGTTCGTATGCCAACAATGCCTGGATGATGGAACTTCCCGATCCTACGACCAAGATCGTGTGGGATAATGTGGCATTGATTGCTCCGGCGATGGCTGAGCGCCTGGGCGTGTCGCCGAAATACGACAAGGGACGGTACGCCGTCGATGTGCTGGAGATTACCGTGGACGGCCGCAGCATCCGGTTGCCGGCCTGGATACAACCGGGTTTGCCGGATCGCTCGGTGCACCTGACCATGGGATACGGCCGCAACATTTCAACGGTTCGCCCGCCGAGGAAGGCCCGTTTCTTCGATCTGGATCATTATTCCGATATCTACGCCGACGGCCCGCTTGCCAACGGAGTCGGGGAGAATGTCTCTGTGTTGCGCCGCGCGGATATGCGCCGCGTGCTTTCCGGCGCCGAGGTGAAGACGACCGGGGATACCTGGACGATTTCCACCACGCAGGAGCATGGCTACATGGAAGGGCGTCCCCTTTTCCGCAAGGCCACCCTCTCGGAATTCAGGGAACATCCCACGTTTGCACCGGATGCGGTGCCTCCGCTTTATGGACAGGAAGAGTGGGAGGATTACCCCGCACTCTGGCAGAAACAACATCCTTCCGAACAGCCCGCCATCACGGAAAACCCCTATTACGAGAATCAATGGGGGATGGTCATCGACCTGAATACCTGTACGGGCTGCAACGC
>JANQSQ010000359.1 GCA_028283985.1 Rhodothermales bacterium
GACTTCGAAGGCGTGGTTCCCGGCGAGATTCGCCTCCATTCGGTGGGTGTAGGCGGTTACAGGGCTGCTCCCCCGGAAGATTGCGATTATCTGCTGGAACGTCTTTGCGAGTGGCTGGAAGAGGAAACCGAAATCTCGTTTTTTGCAGAAGAAGATGATCGCCGGATCGCGGCAGCGATATCGCATGCGGTGCTTCTTCACCTGTACATCGCCTGGATTCATCCCTTTGGCGACGGCAACGGACGAACGGCGCGGCTCCTCGAATTCATGGTGCTGGTTCGCTCGGGCGTTCCGTTTCCTTCGGCGCACCTGCTCAGCGATCACTACAATATGACCCGGACCCGATACTATCGGGAACTGGACCGGTCAAGTCAGATCCATGATAGCAAAGGAGATGCTTTCGGATTTCTGCAATATGCCTTGCAGGGGTTCGTAGATGGATTGCAAGGACAGTGCCATGAGATTCAAGGGCGTCAACTTGAAGTTGCGTGGGAGCATTTCATCCATAGCGTATTTGCGAAGCAGAAGCGTTCCGGCGCCATGCAACGTCGTCGCGAACTGGTGCTGGAACTTGGTCGCAAAAGGGAATTCGTTTCCAAAGCGGATATCACCGACCTGAGCCCGTCCATGGCACGGTATTATGCGGACAAGACAGACAAGACGCTGACCAGGGATATGAACTGGTTAGCGCAGGAGCGCCTGATCGTGCGAGAAGGTCGAACGTATCGGGCGAACATGGAAATCATGCGGGCATTTACACCGCATTTGAAAGCAGATGAATTTGTTTCTTTACTGTCCTTCACCCACAGCGGGAGGGACGAATGCGAATAAAATCAGTGAATTATGCGCCTTTTGCATAGAACAGCCTGTATCTATGCAATATATGCATAGATACGATTTTTCCTGAGAAAATGGAGTTTCTCTGGTACGACTACGAGACATCCGGCGACCGGCCGAGGAAGCATCGTCCGGTGCAATTTGCGGGCGTGCGGACCGATGCGGATCTGCAGGTCATTGGCGATCCGGTTATGTGCTATTGCCGTCCCGCCCCGGATCAATTGCCGCAGCCGGAAGCGTCTCTGGTGCATGGCCTCGCCCCGTCGTACCTCGAAGAGCATGGCCTTTCCGAAGCGGATTTCGCCCATCGAATTCACCAGGAGCTTGCGCGGCCCGGCACCTGTTCGGTGGGGTACAAC
>JANQSQ010000364.1 GCA_028283985.1 Rhodothermales bacterium
GCAGGCTTTAGGATACTCTGATCAAACCCGCTTCGCCCACCGCTTCACGTTCGTGCGTGAAGCGCCCTTCGGGAGGCTGCGAGGGATGCGCTGGCCGGGGGTTGAAAAGAACGGGCGGGCTCAGCCGTCCCTCTTTAGAATTTCTTCAAGCGCACCCGGAACGAAGGCATCCATTTCCTCTACCTGGCGCACCATCTTTGCCTTGTAATCAACTACCCTGTCGAGCACATCGGTATCGGAGGCGCCGATAATCTGCGCCGCCAATAGCCCTGCATTTCCTGCTCCGCCAATCGCTACGGTGGCGACAGGAACGCCTCGAGGCATTTGCACGATCGATAACAATGAATCAAGGCCATCCATTTTCTTCCCGGGTACAGGAACCCCAATCACGGGCAAGGGGGAATAGGCAGCGATCATCCCCGGCAAGTGGGCAGCTCCCCCCGCCCCTGCAATGATCGTTCTGATGCCGCGTTCATGCGCTGTACGCGCATATTCCGCCATGTGGTGGGGGGTACGATGGGCCGAAAGCACACGGGTCTCGAACGGTATGTCCAGAGTGCGCAGCACTTCTGCCGCTTCGGCCATGACGGGCAGATCCGACAGAGATCCCATTGCGATGCCTACAAGGGCCATGATTACAAGAAGTGTAGTGTCACAAGCGAAGGTGTGCAGCAGCCGTCTCGGCAAGGCGGCGCGCAGCAATGCGGTCGTTGCCGGTAACAGTGACATGTCCCATTTTACGATGCATCTTCACATTCGGTTTGCCATACACATGCACGGCTACGCCGGGAACCGCCAGGGCTTCATTCAATCCTGTGGAAGACGCTGTTCCGTCCCGCCTGCCGAATACATTCACCATAATCGCTACAGGCGTGCGCAGTTCCGGGTTTCCCAGAGGGATATCCAGCACGGCCCGGACATGGTTCTCAAACTGAGAGGTGTAGCTACCCTCAATAGAATAGTGTCCCGTGTTGTGCGGCCGTGGGGCCAACTCGTTAATCAGGATGTTTCCGTCCTCCGTATGAAAGAGTTCAACGGCAACCAGTCCCGTCCCCTGAACCGCTTCCACAGCGGCAAGCCCTATCCGGCGCGCCTTGTCAACTTTGGCGTCTTCAATGCAGGATGGAACCTCCACCGCATAACAACGATGATTGCGCTGTTCGGTATCCGCAACGGGATAAATGACATGCTCGCCCCCGGGTCTGCGGGCAACAAGCACGGAAAGCTCTCTCCGGAACGAAACGAAAGCTTCTATTAACAAGCCGTCTTCCGCCGCAAGACGCTCCCACGCTGCCCGTAGTTCGTCTGCTGAGTAGACCGTCGCGTTACCGTACCCGTCGTACGCATGCGTATATCTTTTTGCGAGTACGGGGTACCCGAAGTTGTTCGCTGTCTCTGTGGCTGCTTCCAGTGTGGCGCAGCATGCAAAACGGGGAACGGGCAGCCCCGCCTCCTGCAACCAGGTTTTCTGGCGGCCTTTATGCCGGATAATGTCGAGGGTGAATGAAGCAGGGCGAACGGGGACACGGCCCTGTAGCGCGGCCTCGGCTTCTTTTACCGGAGCCCATTCGCTCTCAGCCGTCACTACCTCGCAACCGGTCCCGAAATCGCGCAGTACGCCGGCATCCGTCCAATCGCCCACGAAGGATTGCCCAAGCCCCTTCACGGGTCCGGACGCCTCCGGGAGCAAAAAGCGCACATCGAAACCCATCCGCATGGCGGCAAAGGCAGTCATCCGGGCCAGTTGCCCGCCACCAAGAATTCCCACTACAGGAAAAGCTCCTTTCGGAAAAGACGGCATAAACCCTGTTTGATCGGAGTATCCTATACCTTGCCCGAATTCCTGACGCCTGCG
>JANQSQ010000398.1 GCA_028283985.1 Rhodothermales bacterium
ACAGCACTTCACCTGGCACATCCGTCGAAGTGTCTACCGTACGCTCCTCGATCGGCCACACCGACTTCCCCGTCACCCGGTTGAATACGTACGTGAAGCCATGCTTCGAAACTTGCGCCACCGCGTCGATTTTGCGCCCGTCCACCGTGATTGTCACGAGGTTCGGCGCTGCGGAAAGGTCGTAGTCCCACACACCGTGATGCACAGCCTGGAAGTGCCACAGCCGCCTGCCCGTGCGTGCGTCCAGGCACACCAGCGACTCGGCAAACAGGTTTGCCCCCACCCGGCGGCCACCCCAGTAGTCGCTGCTTGGGGTGCTCGTCGGCACATAGAGGAGCCCACGTTCGGCATCGAGCGACATAAGCCCCCACACATTGGCGTGGCCTGTGTAGCGCCAGGACTCGTTCTCCCAGGTGTCCGAGCCGAAGTCTTCGCTTGATTGCGGGATGGTGAAAAACACCCAGCGCCGCTCGCCCGTGTTGACGTCGAACGCCTGCACCGTTCCAGGCGGGTCGAACTTGCGCTGTACCCCGTCAGGCACGCGGCTTCCCACGATCACCAGGTTCTCGAACACTACCGGAGGCGAGGTCTGGTCGAACTCGTAGCGGCTGACCGCACGGCCATGCCCCTCGGTCAGCACAACACTCCCCCTCTCGCCGAAGTCTGCGTCCAGTTTACCGGTCGCGGCGTTGATCGAATACAGCCGATCACGGCTGTTGAGGAAGATGCGCGCGTCGTCCCCGTTGCTCCAATAAGCGATGCCCCGGTGTTTGAAACCGCTTGGCCCCGCACCCTCGGGCCCGCCTTCGTAGGCCTTGGGATCGAAGGTCCACAGTTCGGTGCCCGTCTCCGCGTCGAGTGCTGCCACACGCGTATACATGGTCGATAGGTACAGGATGTTGCCGACCATGATGGGCGTCGCCTGGAATGGGCCCGGCCGGGTGTCGTACTTCTCGAGGGGTATCTCGTTCGGCTCCCATTGCCAGTCAATCTCCAGTTCGCCCACATTGGCGACCGTAATGTCCCCAGCCGCCGAGTACTTGGTGTGCGCCTGCTCGGCCCCGACATATGGCCATTCAATTATGACATCCGGCTCCTGGGCGCCCGCGAGGGGGACGGACACAAGGGAGGCGGCTATGAGGGCGGTTGTTGCAACGAATCGTTTCATGGAAGGCAATCCGGGTGTGTACTGATTGCGGGCATTCAAACCGTCCCCGTCAGCCGGTTCCTGGCTCGGCCTCGAAGCGGTCGGAGAGCAGGTAGCGATACAATCGCACCACAAGCCGCTCTTCGTGCTCCTCAAGCCAGTGCCGATCGGCGGGCGTCAGCGCCATTGTTTCGCAGGGTTCGTCGGCGGTCACGGAGGGCGCTTTCTTGTCCGAAGGGTCGACTGGCCAGATCGCATCGCCGGGGCCGTATTGACGGAAACGCGCACCCGCATCTTCATGGGCCGAAGCCCGACCGGATGTCAGAAGTTGCAGCCCTTCGTTCCGCACACCCGGCCCCGCGAGGGTTTCCCCCGCAGCGTAGCGGCGCGGATGCAGCCAGTTTCGAAGTTCGTCCATCAACTCCTCGAAGTGAACCTGCCGGTCCAGGTATCGCTCGAGGTCATCGGCGGCGCGCTCGAGTAACGAGGCACGTCGCTCGTCCACCATATTTGCTTTCGATCTCCATGCCTCGATGACGAACTCCTCGCAGCGCTCCAGCGCGCGGTCCGCGTTCGGCTCGAGCCGCAAAGCGGTAAAGTCAGAAGGCGGAAGGTTACGTTCCAATCCGGTTATTAACTGCTCCGACGGTGCACTCAAGATCACTTGCACCCCGGCCGAGTTCGCCGACTGCAGGAACCTTGCCAGCACGTTCACCGCCGAGAAGTCGAAACCGGAGACGGCCGCGAAGTCCAGCATCAGGCAGGCGGGACGTGAATCTCCTTTCAGGGTTTTCGCCAGATGATCGGCCAGAGGACAGACGCTTCCGAAGAAGATGTAACCGTGCAGCCGGTATGCGAGTATGCGTCCGCCATCCTCCAGCAGGATGGCGCGGTCGGGAACGGAGCGCGCCTTGCTGCTCCGGCGCTCCCGCGCGGTGAAGCGTGATTCGATCGGGTCTACGCGGCTCAATCGCACGGCGAAGAACACCAGCATGGCCAGCATTCCTGTGCCCACCCCTTCGAACAGACCGAAAGCGATGATGACGACGAAGATCAGCACGATGATGCCGTACTCCAACCAGGGAAGCCGTTTCCGGCTTTTCAGGAGCCCTTCATCCAGCATGCCGACGCCGGCAAATAACAGAATGCCCCCGACGAGCGGAACCGGAATCAGTTCCAGCATCTCGTCGCCCAGAAACAATGCGCTCCCGATGACGAGCGCGGCGACGACGCCGGTCAGGCGGGTGGAGGCCCCGAATAGCTTGCTGCGCAGCGAGGCGGGCACGATCAGGCTTGTCGCTGTGCCGCCGCCCATGCCCGCCACGACGCTTGCCAGCCCGCTTGCCCTGAACTCGCGGTTCCAGTCCAGATCCTGGTTTGCCGCCAGTTCGAGGCCCGCGATATTCATGATTATGACGATGAGCGCGATCAGCACCAGCATGAGCATGGTCGGGAATTGCATCGCCATTGCGCCAAGGTCCACGTTCAGAAAATCGGCGGGCTGCAACGCAGGCCACAGGTTGCCTCCAAAGGTGCTTTTCAGCAGCAGACCCGCAACTCTTGCTTTGTCGCCGGAGATACCGAGCGAGGTGAGGGCGAGATGGTAGGCGCCGACGAAGAGTGCGACGCTCACAGGCAGAATGAGTGAATTGCGCCAGCGTTTCATCGCGAGATACAGGGCGATTCCGAACACCGCGCCCGGCCCCCATTTCCACAGTATGGAGGGTTCCACAAGCGCAGGGATCGCCCTCCAGTCCGTATCCACGCCCATCAGGGACATGGCCGACAGGCACACCACTCCTCCGATTCCGGCCACGAAACCGCCCGCCACCGGCCAGGGGACGAAGCGCACCAGGTTGGCCAGCCGGAATCGTCCGATCAGGAGACAGCACGCGCCAGTGGCGACTGCCCCGATCATGAGTGCGCTTGCGGTGGTGACGAACAGCGCGTCGCCTTCGGCGTCCATGGTGGAGCCGATCAGGGCCATCACGATCACCAGTGCGGGGGACAGGCCTGCAATCGCCCCGCGATAGCCGCCCGCGAGAGCGATGATGAGGC
>JANQSQ010000341.1 GCA_028283985.1 Rhodothermales bacterium
CGGAGTGGGCAGAGATACGGGGCCCGACGGCGATCCTGCCGCCCGTCGTGCGTTCCGGTGGATATTCGGGGGCGTTTCCGGGCTGCTGCTCGTGTTCATGCTTTTGCCCGGCGTCTTCTACGATTTCGTACGAGCCGGCGAGGAGGCGCAGGTCACGCAAGCGCTGCTGGCGGAGAGACCGGACATTGCTCCGAACGATCCGCGCGTGGCCCCCGCCGTACGCAACTACATGGATGAACAACGCGCCCTCCGGGAAGATACCTTCCGGTCCGAGATGCGGCGGTCGTTGTTCTTTCTGCTGCTTGCGGGCGGCATGATTCTGTTTTTCCAGAGGGGCAAAGCGCCCCGATGGGTGTTGCAGGCGGTGCTTGCTTTGCTTGTGATAGTGGACTTGTGGGGCGTGGGCAGGCGGTATTTCAACAAGGACGATCTGGTCCGGGCGAATGCCGTCGAGGAGCAGATCCCCACCTATGACGTGGACCGCTACATCCTCGGGCAGCAGGAAGCCGCCGGCGGTCCGGGACATTTCCGCGTGCTTTCGCTGGAAGCGGGGAGCCCGTTTCAGCATGCCCGTCCATCCTACCATTATGAATCCGTCGGGGGATACCACGGGGCGAAACTTCGTCTGGCGCAGGACTATATCGACGAGTTGTATGCGGACCCGGCTACCCGTTTGCCGAACGCGAACGCGCTGGATCTGCTCGGGGTCCGCTACGTGATTTCCCCGTCCCCGCTTCCCGGCCTGGATGTGGTGCATCAGGGGGAGCAGACCGGCCTTTTTGTGCTTGAAAACACGGATGTTCCGCCCCGGGCCTGGCTTGTCGGCGAGACGGAGGTGGCGAGCGATCCGCCTGCGGCGTGGGCGCGCCTGCGCGATCCGGCGTTCGACCTGCGCCGCACGGCCCTCCTGTACGAGCCGCTCGATGTGGATCCGGTTCCTGTCGATTCGGTAAGCGTGGCGAACGTCCGCATGCGATCCTGGTCTCTGCACGAGATCGTGCTGGATGTGGCGACGGACGCCCCCCGGTTGCTGGTGCTCGGCGAAGTGTTCTATCCGGCAGGGTGGGAGGCTACGGTCGGTGGCGAGGAGACCCCTATTTTGCAGGTAGATCATATGTTGCGCGGCATGCCGGTTCCGGCGGGCGCGCATCAGGTGGTTCTGCGTTTCGACCCGCCCCGGCACCGTATGGGCGTAGCGGTCGGCGCCGGTTCGACCGTGCTGGCGTACGGCGGCGTGGCGCTGCTGCTGGCCATGGGATGGCGGCGCAGACGCCGGCAGACCCGTCCCTCTGCATCGGAGGCATGAAGCGGCTCCTCTTCGTCACATACTACTTTCCGCCGTCGGGCGGGCCGGGTGTGCAGCGCAGCCTTAAGTTCGTGAAGTACCTGCCCGAATTCGGATGGCGCCCCACCGTGCTTACCGTACGTCCGGAGAGCGCTTCCTGGCCCGACCCCGATCCGGATTCGGTGGCGGAAATTCCGGAAGGGATCCTTGTGGAACGTACCGGAGCCTGGGATCCCTATGCACTGTATGCCCGCCTGAAAGGGCGGAAAAAGCAGGAGGTCATATCGGTCGGGTTTACCGGAGAGGATGGAGCGGTTCCCCACCGCCGGTTCGCGCGGTGGCTCCGGGCCAACCTGTTTCTGCCGGACGCGCGGGTTGGATGGGTTCCGTTCGCCACGGCGCGCGCGCGAGCGCTGATGCGCGAGCAATACGATGCGGTACTGACCACGGGGCCGCCGCATTCCACCCATTTCGCGGGACTGGCGCTGCGCCGTACGCGCGACACGCCCTGGCTTGTCGATTTTCGGGACCCCTGGACCGAGATATATTATTATGCCGACCTGCCTATGGCCGGTCCTGCCCGGGCGCTCGATGCTTTTCTTGAACGAAAGGTGTTGAGGAATGCCGACGGATGCTCCGTCGTGAGCGAGTCCATGCAGCGCCGGTTTGCAGAGCGGGGCTATGCGTCGGAGGTGATTGCAAACGGGTTCGACCCGGCCGATTTCGAGGAATCCGCATCTTCTTGCATGGTTTCCGGCGACGCGTTTGTGATAGCCCATGTGGGCAATATGAGCCGGACCCAGAATCCGGAGGCGTTCTGGAAAGCGTTGTCCGATCCGGAAACCCCATCGGATTGGCCCGACCTGCAATGCCGGTTCACAGGACATGTCGATTCCTCCGTGCTTGCTTCTGCGTCGGCCTTTTGTCCCGGGGTGCGTCTCGATACGTTCCCGTATGTTCCCCATCGGACAGCCATCGACCGGATGCGCGAAGCCGCGTTGCTCTTGCTTTCCATCAACCGGGTGCAGGGAGCGGAGGCCATTACGACCGGCAAGTTGTACGAATACCTTGCGTCGGGCCGTCCTGTGCTGGCGTTGGGTCCTGCGGACGGAGACGCCGCGCGTATTTTACAGGAAACCGGCGCCGGCCGTATGTTCGATTTCGACGATGCGGACGGGGTGTGCGCCTTCCTTCGCTCGCACTACGAAGCGTGGCGCGCGGGTTCTCCCATGCAAGGAGCGTCTCCGGACCGGATCGCCCGGTACAGCCGCCGGGAACAGGCCCGGCAGCTCGCCGCATTGCTTTCCGACCTTTCCGACCGGAGATAGAATCATTTACCCCGCGCGTATAGCGCGCCGGTCATGCCGCCGAAATTGCTTTTCATCTATATCCATCCATCCTCGTTCGTCCGAGAGGATATACGTTTGCTTGAAGAAGCGTATGAGGTGGTGTCGTTCGGGTTTTGGAGTGCGAAAAAGCCGGGGCCGTTTGAGTTTATGTGGTTGTTTTGTAAACAACTACTATGGCTGCTCCGGGAGCTTCCCGGGGCGGTGGGCGTCTACGGGTGGTTCGTGGATTATCACATGGCGCTGCCGGTTGCGGCCGCCCGCTGTTTTCGCAAACCGGCGCTGGCGGTGGTGGGGGGCTTCGATGCGGTCTCGTTGCCTTCACTGGGGCATGGCGTGGCGCTGAGCGGCTGGCGCCGCCGGATTGCCCGCATGGTGTTTCGCCGGGTGGATGCATTGCTTCCCGTGTCATCGTCGCTGGTCCGGTCGAAGAACCGTTTTTCGGAGGGGCCGGAAGAACGGGAATACGGCTTGCGGATGCTTGCGCCGGATACGCCCGCTGCTGTTCATGTCGTTCCTACGGGCTACGATCCGGGGGCGTGGCCTGCAGGTCCCGACGAACGCGCTCCGGTGGTGGGAACGGTCGGGTTCGTCGACGAGGGGCGGACCTTTCGGGTCAAAGGAATCGATTTGTTCTTCGATGCGGCCCGCCTTATGCCGGATGTCCGTTTCCGGGTCGTAGGCGTACGGAATCGGGAAACGATCGCGGCGCGGTACGATTTGCCGCCGAACGTCGAGATGATTCCGCCCGTGCCGCGCGAGCAGTTGCCGGCGCAGTATCACGAAATGTCCGTGTATGCGCAGTTGTCGAGAGCGGAGGGTCTTCCGAACGTATTGTGCGAGGCGATGCTGTGCGGATGCGTGCCGGTGGGAAGCCGGGTCTTCGGCATTCCGGAGGGTATCGGCGAGGCCGGTTTTCTGGTGGACGAGCCGGACGCTTACGTCGTCTGCGAGGCGATTCGGGCGGCGTTGCGCGCAGCGGATCCGGCCTTGCGCGCGGCAGCCCGCGCGCGCATCGAGCGTCTTTTTCACCGGGATCGTCGCCGGGAGCGGCTGCTGACTATTTTAGCCGAACTAACAGGGGGGCGCCATGTCCGCTGAGCGAGTGTGCGCATATCGCATGATGGGACGGAATGTGGAGGTTCGCTACGATGCTTCGAAGGGCGCGGCCATTCTGCAGGAAGAGCTGGCGGCATATCCTCCTGCGGCTGCGCCGGGGGAGTCGGACCTTGTTGTAAGGTATGCTCCGGTTGAAACGCTTAAACCCTGAGACGCAGGTCTATGGCTTGCTTCAGATGGCCGATCTGTCGCTTGGACAATTCGAGGTGTTTTTCCAGTGGCTTGATTTGTGTCAGGTCGAGTCCATCGAGATCTCGAGTTGTGCAACTCGGAAAATATTTGTCAAGGCCTTCAATGCGACTTCTGTGATTGATGTGGCCCAATCCATCGGTAAGAAACAGCACAGGCGTTTGCAGGGCAATTGCTGGCAGGGCGGTGTGAATGCGCGAGGTGACGACCAGCTCGGCAGATGCAATTTGCCTGATCAGTTTCAGCGCCAACTGCCTTGTGTTGCCATTACTGACATCCGTCATTTCGGCAATCTGGGATATTCTTCGCACCGGCGCACCCAGTTCGTCGAGTTTTCGTTCAAGTCTTCGGCTGGCCGCCCTGTATTTGAGGTACCGTAGCGGGTACTTCACAAGTTGTACCAGTCTTGCAAACAGGGTCGTACCGGGATAGAGGACAGGTTTTAGCCTGTCCAATGCACCTATAACCAGCACACCATGGCGCTGGTCCGGCAATTCAGGGAACATTTCTCTTCGGTAACACAGGGTCAGGCAACCCGAAAAATAGCACTTTACCCCATGCTTCTCGAGCAACTTCCGGGTGTAAAGGTCTCTGCAACCGATAGGCTCGTGTTTTTTGAGGTAGGCAATGCTGTGGGCGTTTGTAAGTTTTTTTTGTGCCTGTGGATTGATGTGGAAGGAAATAAAAAGAGGCGTGATATCGTCGGATGGGGGCCAATTATCCGGATTTTCCATAAACCACCCATTGCAAATCAGGCGCAGATGTTCTCCGTGATAATTGTGCAGGCTTTCCCTGTCGACTTCCGCGAATTGGTCTTCAAAAAGCATAGGGATTACCAGCGACTGGATCCAGTCTCCCAGATTGGTCGAATTCGGGTAAGCGATAATCGCGTATTTCATTTATGGTAGCGGGTAAAAATAAATCCTATCTGTTAATGGATCTGGTGTATTGTCTAATACATGCATTATGTTCTGTCTTATTTTTATACCTTGTGGGTTTGTGTTTTCTGTATTTAAAGATATAGTATTTTGAAATACATTAGAACTGTTATATTTATATATTAGAGCATCTGATGCATCTGTAACATATCTATTACCACTCGAATCTACCGATAAACCTGATGCATGAGTATTGTTTGTGTGTAGTGCGTCACTACGAATTAATGTTCCTGCTGTATTAAACTCTACCAATCTATTATAAGCTACATCAACTATCAATACGTTACTGTTTGATAACAAAGTAATACCTCTTGGATCATCGTATGGGTTAGGTATGTCATATACAGTCAGTTGTGTATTGGTAGATACATCATATCTGTGAACGTCGTCTGGATTGTCTCCTAAGGCATATGCTATATCATTATGCCAGTCTAAACCTCTGAAATCTCCTACGCCCGTTACAAAAAAGATACTGACAAAATCTCCTCCTGCATATGGATATATGTATACCCTGTCGTCCAGTCCATACCCTGTTATAAGT
>JANQSQ010000443.1 GCA_028283985.1 Rhodothermales bacterium
AACTTCACTCCTCGCGCCTTGATTGACTCCGTGCCTGACGGAACAGAGCATCGCTTCATAGTATTAACAGACCCTTATTGCCTGTCAGGGAAGGATCGTGACCGTATCATTCCGTTTCAACGCCGCCGTGTTCGCGCAGCAGGTCGGCGATTTCATCCGTTCCCCTGTCGATCGCATTATCGAGCGGCGTGCGCCCGTCGTTGTTTTTCGCGTTGACGTCCGCGCCGTGGTCGAGCAGCAATTCAGCAATCCTTGTGCTTGTATTATAAAAAGCTGATCTATGGAGTGGCGTATTGCCGTTGTAATCTCTGGCATTCACGTCTGCGCCGTGGTCTATGAGCACCTGCACGACATCTTTTTTGTCTCGATACGATGCTTCGTGCAGTGGGGCATTATAGTGATATTCTGCATTATTCACATCTGTCCCGCTATTGATAAGTACCTGCGCAATTTCCGCATTCTCGGCGGCGTGCAGAGGGGTTCCGGCATCGGATATTGCATGTATGTCCGCTCCGTTATCTATCAATATCTGTGCAATTTCTGCATTTCTTACATAGTGAAGCGGTGTAATGCCCGCTTCCGCCCGCGCATTTACATCCGCTCCATTGGAAATCAACAATTGCACCATATCCGTATTGCCCCGCCCGGCGGCTCCATGGAGTGGAGTTCCAGCTTCATCCTGGTAATTTACATATGCACCGTTATCTATAAAAAATTGTGCAATGTTTACATCGTCTACAGATCGAAGAGATTCTGCCGGGTCCGCGCCACGATCTAACAATAATTGTGCAGTTTCTATTTCTTTTGCATATCCCAATATGGATCTGGTTACTATCCCTCCATCTATTAATCGCTCTGTTTCGGCCCCATTATCCAGCAGCAATCGCATAATATCCAGATTGCCAAGTATTGTCGCGAGTTCAAGAGGCGTATATCTAATATACAAGTAAGGATCCTCTTCCTGATAGTACCAATATTCGTTTACGTCTTCGCCTTCTTTTATGAGCGTTTTAACCGTCCCCGTTTCGCCTTGCAATATAGCCTGAAGGAGTGCAGGTACATAGACGCTGTCCGCATGTGCTAATTCTCTAATTTTCTCCAGGCCATCCTGCCCGAACACCGGCGTGGATCCTACGACAGGAAAGACGAGAGCGGCAAGGAGTACAAGGATGCGTTTCATGGGCGTCTTGAAATTTCGAACCGTGGTTTAGCGACTGTCAACAGGCAGGAGAACCAGGCCTCACGCAAGCGTCTCCTTGGGGTTGGGGCCGTATTGGTTCTCGCCCGGCTTGCTATCCAGCACCGTCAGAACGAACAGCCAGATGGTGCCGATCACAGGCAGGAAAATCCCCAACAGATACCAGAATCCGCTGCGACCGGTATCGTGGAAGCGGCGGACGGTCACGGCAATTTGGGGCAACAGATGTATCAAGCACCAAAGTATGTACAGGATACCGAGTGCTATTTCCGGAGTGCCCAGAGCCAAACCGCCGCTCAGGTCTGGTCCTGCGTCCGTAAATATTCTTGTCAGGGCGATGATCCAGAAGGGAGCGGAAAGCAATAGTATCCCCAGCCCGTAGAACAATTGAAAGAACCAGTATTCTTTCCTGTGCGCCCTGCCCTGGAAGCCGACATAGTTCCTCAGGGCTTGAAGGTACCATTGCATGGTCCGGATACCGTTTTGTGGGACGGAAACGATGTGCCCGGCGCGGTGACTGCGGGGCCTGATGCAATATAACAAACCCGCTCCGATCCGCCCTTACCAGAAGATCACATACAGCGCGACCGTGGCCAGCACCACCGCCCCGGCCATCCATTTCGCGCCGCGGGCGTGCTCCAGGTTCAGGTCCGAAACAGGGAGACGCTTCGGCTCGCGCAGGGGAAGCAGTATCCGGACGGAGGTCATGAAGATCACGAGCGCCACGAAGGTGATCATCATGTGGTGCAGAAACGCGACGTCCGGCAGCCGCCACAGGAGGAACCCGTAGACGGGGATGCCGAGGATCATGGCGGCTTTGGCCGCAATGGGGGGCGTGCGTTTCGAAATGAGCCCGAACGCAAAGGATGCCACGATTCCCGGAGAAATGAATCCCCAGAACATCTGAATGTACCCGAAAATACTTTCGGCGGAACCCACGACAGGCGCCCACAGGCAGCCGACGACCACCAGTACGGCGGTGGCGATACGTCCGATCTTCACGTAATGCCTTGGGGCCGCCTCGGTGCGCCGGTAGCGCTTGTACAAGTCGATCGTGAAGATGGTGGCGGCGGAGTTCAGCATGGAGTCGAGCGAACTCATGATGGCGCCGAACAGCGCGGCGAACATGATCCCGCTCAGCCCGGCGGGGAGCAACTCGCGGATCATCACCGGATACGCCTCGTCGGCGGTGGTTACCTGCTCCGGGAAGAGCTGGGCGGCCATGATGCCGGGGAAGACGATCAGGAAGGGGAGGAGCAGTTTCAGCCCCGCCGCAAGAAAGATCCCGCGCTGTCCCTCGGCGAGGCTGCGGGCGGCGAGCGTGCGCTGCGTAATGAACTGGTTCAGGCCCCAGTAGAAAATCTGGGGAATCCAGAGGCCGCCTATGAAGACCGCCACCCAAGGCATCTCGTCGTGGTTCCATGGCAGCACCGTATGCAGCTTGTCGCCGGCGGCGGCCATGAACGGCTCCACGCCCCCGATGGCCTGGAACCCGAGGATCATAATGAGCGTCCCGCCCAGCAGAAGGGCCACGCCCTGAAGCAGGTCCGACCAGACCACGGCCCCGAGACCTCCGTAGATGGTGTAGGCGCCCGCCGTGATCCCGATCAGCCAGATTCCCAGGACCATGTCCATTTCGAAGATCGTGCCCAGGGCGAGGGCGCCGGCATAGAGCACCGTCGCCAGCGCCACGAACACGTAGGCGAGCATCATGAACGCCGCCATGATCGTGCGCGTCCCGACGTCGAAACGGTATTCGAGGTATTCGGGAATGGTGTAGATGCCCGCCTTCAGGAACTTCGGAAGGAAGAAGAGGGCCGTAATGACCAGGGCGATGGCGGCGGTCCATTCGTAGCTGGCGATGGCAAGGCCCAGTTCGTACCCGCGTCCCGCCATGCCCACGAACTGCTCGGTCGAGATGTTGGAGGCGATCAGGGAGAAGCCGATCAGCCACCAGGAGAGTTTGCGCCCCGCCAGAAAGTAATCTTCCGTAGTGCTTTCGTGCCGGGAAGCGTACAGCGATATCCCGATGACCACCGCGATGAATGCACAGAACGTGACGATGTCGATCGGGTGCAGCGCCATGGCGGGAATTACGGGCGGCGAAAAGCGGCAGGCGCCTTATCGGGAAGCGAAGATGCGCCGTTTCCCGTCTTTTTCTACGGCGATGATGTCGTACGGATCGCTGCGCGGCCCTTCCATGCCGGGTGAGCCCATCGGCATGCCGGGCACCGCAAGGCCCGCAATGGGTTCGCCTTCCTCCAGCATGCGGTGAATTTCCTCCGCCGGGACATGGCCCTCCACGAAATATCCGCTCACAAGCGCCGTATGGCAGGAGCCCAGATCGGCGGGAATCCCGTATCGTATTCTCATGGGCGTCACATCGGCGAGGTCCACGGCCTTGACACGGAATCCGTTCGCTTCGAGATGGTCCACCCATTTGGCGCAGCACCCGCACGTGGGGGTCTTGTACACGGTGATGTGTTGTCCTGCAGAAGAAGTGCGGGCAATGAGTACGCCGCCCGTGACCACGGCGCCCACTAAAAATGCAACGATAAGGTACTTTTTGTTCATGAGCGCATATACCGTACCCTTGGCGGAACGTTCCGGCGAGCCGCTGCATGAAATAAGGGTACCCCATTCTGTGAAGCCGCCTTCCATCGGACTGTGAAAGATTCCGATAACCATAGTACGGATTCGGAGCGTCCGGACGTTTCTCCTTCGCTTCCCCGGTCCTCCCGGCCCGGTCGTCAGGGCCCCGGGCGGCGGTATACGCGGCTGCCGCAGATACAGCGCAAGATCGTGAGCGTGGTCCTGGGCGGGTATGCGGTGCTGCTGGTCAACAGCATCTTTCTGTTGCTGTTCGACCGCTCCACGGCGCTCGTCTATATGAGCAATGTGCTGCTGCACATTTGCCTGGGGATCCTGCTGATCGCGCCTGCCATCGCCTTTCTGGTCATGCATCTCCTGAAGATGCCGCTCCGGATGAACCGGCGCGCGACGAGGGCGGGCGTGTTTACGGCCCTGTCGCTGATTACCCTGTTTGCGACGGGCATTGCGCTGGTGGCCGTCGGCGCGTCCTACCGGTGGATCCTGTGGACGCATATCGTGACGGCGGTGACGTCCGTGGGGGGCTTCATCCTGCATGTGTCGCTGAAGCGCGGGGTGCGCTATCATTTCCTGCAATGGGGCGATACATGGAAGCATGGGCCGGGTGCGGCGCTCCGGCACCCGCTGAGCCTGACGGCGCTCGGCGGGGCGGTGCTCGTGGCCGGATTCATCGTGGCGCCCTGGGCGACGACGCGCACGGGAGTGTACGTGCAGGAGGCCCCGCCGGGAGAAGCAGTTGCTGAGGGCGCCGATACGGAAGGCGCTGTGCTTAGCTACGCCGCCGCGCTTACGGCTACTCCGCTGGCGCAGTCGCAGTCGGTCATTGCGGGGGAAGAACTTTTGCCCGACGAGACCTTGGCCGGATCCGCGCGCTGCGGGCAGGAGGGATGCCATCCGGATGTGTATACGCAGTGGGCCGAGTCGATGCACCGCTTCTCGTCCTTCAATAACCCGTGGTACAAGAAGACCATCGAGGCAATGACCGCCGAGATCGGCGCCGAACCTGCGCGCTGGTGCGCATCCTGCCACGATCCCGTGGTGCTGTTTGCTGGGCGGTTCGACGAGGCGCCGCTGGATATGGACCACTGGACGGCGCACGAGGGCCTTACGTGTTTGTCCTGCCATGCCGTAGAGGGGTTGCGCGACGTGCGTGGCAATGGCCGCTATGCGATCGCTGCGCCGGACGAGTATCCGTTTGCGCGCGCCGAAGAGGGGCTGGGCCGGTGGGTGCATAATGTGCTGGTGCGCGCCAAGCCCGAGCCGCACCGCCAGGCCATGCTGAAGCCGGTTCACAAAACGCCCGAGTTCTGCGGCACGTGCCACAAGGTGGGGATTCCTCCGGAAGTGAACAGTTATCGCTGGAAGCGCGGGCAGAACGAATACGACAACTGGCACAACAGCGGCGTCAGCGGCAACATCGTCCGGTCGTTTTACCTTCCCGAGACGCCCTCGAATTGCGTCACGTGCCATATGCCGCTCGAACCCTCGAACGACATGGGGAACGACGGCGGATTGATACGGGGCCACCGGTTCGCCACCGCCAATACGGCCGTTCCGTTCGTCAACGGGCACCCTGAACAACTGGCCGAAGCCCGGCATACTCTGTCCAGGGGCATTGCGCTCATCGACATCTTCCGGATCCGGGTGAACGGGCGCGCGTACGGCCCGGATCGCTCGCTGCCTGTCTTGCGGGCGGGCGACCGCGTGCAAGTGGATGTCGTGATCCGCAACAAGGGCGTGGGCCATACGCTGCCCGGCGGCACGAACGATTCCAACGAACTGTGGGTGGAGTTTCTTGCGCGGGACGCCTCTGGAGAAACGGTCCTGGCTTCCGGATTGCTCGACGAGGCCGGGCGCGTCGGT
>JANQSQ010000444.1 GCA_028283985.1 Rhodothermales bacterium
TCCGCCCGCGCCAGCGACGAGACGATATGGGATCCTTGCGGCCCCGCAGGCGCAACGGTCAACGTGCGGTCTACCCACCTTGCCCGTCCCGGCACGAAATGATGCAGCCCCCGCTTTTTGGGAATGTCTTTGCCCAGCACAGCGGGTTCGAGCCGGGGCAACACGTCTTGCCGCCCCAACATGCCGGCAAGGGCAGGACGCACGTATACCTCGAAGCAGACCGCGGAGGAGACCGGATTACCGGGAAGTCCGAAGACGGGCATATCTCCCAGTAACCCGAAGACGAGGGGTTTGCCGGGCCGTTGTCGTACCCGCCAGAACAGCATGGATAGCCCCATGTCTTCCAGCACCTCCTTCACGAAGTCGTAGTCTCCCACGGAAACGCCTCCGGATATAACCAGCATATCGCCCTTGCAGGCGGCTTCGAGCGCATTGCGGACGGCTTCCCGTGTGTCGCGGGCGTGAAATTGACCATATACTTGTCCGCCTGCCGTAGCGATTTGCGCTGCCAGCGCCGGGCCGTTCGCGTTGCGGATCTTGCCGGGACGCAGCGCTTCGGACGGTTCGATCAGTTCGTTGCCCGTCGTAACGATAGATACGTCAGGTGGGTGCGCAATCGGAACCTGCACCTGGCCCAGTGAGGCGAGCACGGCAATGTCGGCAGGGCTCAATACGTTTCCTGCTTCCAGCACCGTGCGGCCCCGGGGCATGTCTTGCCCGGCCGACCGCACGTGCCGGCCGGGGATTGCCGCCTTGAGGAAGGTTACGGAGTTTTCCTCAGCATGCACTTCTGCGACCTCGATGGGGATCACGGCGTTCGCTCCTTCCGGCAAGGGGGCGCCCGTCATGATGCGGACACAGACGCCCGGTACAAGGGGGTGCGTATCGCTGCATCCTGCAGAGATTTCGCCGACGAGCGGCAGACAGACGCCCGGTGCAGGCACATCCTGTGCCCGTACGGCAAAACCGTCCATCGCCGAGTTGTCAAACGGAGGAATGTTTTCGGCGGCGGCAACAGGTCGGCCCAGCGTTTTGCCAAGGGCCCTGTCGAGGCCCGTGACGTCTTCACGCGGATCAGGCAGATGATCCAGGACGATGTCCCGCGCTTCCGGAAACGAAATAAAAGTTTTCACCGGGCTGCTTTGTATACGGAAGCCTGTTTATGTTCGGTAGCGGATCGTTACGGATATCCGCTTTCCCTAGGGCCTGTTACCACTATGCAGCAATGCTCTGTTCCGTCAGGCACGGCGTCAATCAAGGCGCGAGGAGTGAAGTT
>JANQSQ010000343.1 GCA_028283985.1 Rhodothermales bacterium
CCCACCGGCCTTCGCACAGCAACGCCTCCCGTGCATACATCCCCGCGGGCACATGTTCCGGGTCGGCCAGCGCAATGCGTTCGTTGTCGGAAGGATTTCCATTATGACGCCGGACCTGTACAAGCCGATTGGCGACAGGTAGTTCGACAGGCAACGAAATACGGCGTTTTGTATACAGGTATTCCGTCCAGTCGGGGTGTGCGGATACGAAAAGATCGGCGCCGGCCCCGCGCTCGATCTGGCGGGCAAGCAGCGAACTGCCGGCCACGTTCACCGTGACCCGCACGCCCCCCGGCATGACGCGAAACGTATCGGCCAGGGCTTCCATGACATCCGTCAGCGAAGCCGCGGCATATACATCGAGGGCGCGGTCTTGCGGCGGGAGTCGGCATCCCGTCAGGAGCAAACCGACGCACAAAAGCATGGCAAACCCGGGACCCCCCAGACGATGCACCGCCCCCCCCGGAAACCGGCTATCAGGACGCTTCCGCATTTTCCCGAATAGTGCGTATCCAGGCTTCGGCTTGCCGCTCATACATCGAACCGTCTTCAGCCAGGGCCACGACTCGACCGAACTGCTCCAGCGCTTCGTTGATCCGGTTGATGCGCAGCAGAAAAACGGCCCGGTTGTAATTGGCGGCGAGATGATCCGGGTCCTGTTCGAGGGCCAGATTCGTTTGCCGGATCGCTTCCATGGGGTTTTGCGGGTCGTACTGATAGGCCCAGCCAAGATCGGCCCGTATATCCACATCTTCCGGGTTCTGTTCGAGCACCTTGCCGAATGCCTCGATGGCGAGTAGCGCCACGTCGGTCTTGCGCTCATTGTAGACCGCTTCCATCCATGCATACAAAAGCGCGCCTGCATGCCGCCAGTCGGCCGTAATCCCGGTGCGGCGGGCCAGGCGCTGCTGCTCGATGGCAGCCCGGTCGATACGTCCGATTTCTGCCATGAATCGGACGAATCCCCGCTGCGCCTCCAGGGCTATTGTTCCACCCTCGGAGCGCACCAGCGCCTGAAGCGAATCCACCACAGGAGCATACTGACTGGCGACAGGAATAGACTCGAACTCGTCGATTACGGCAGCGCTCCGCATTTCGGCAGGCATGGCGGCCGTGGGAGCCACTTCAGGCTGGACCCGCTGCCTGGACATCTCGGTGATCATGAAAAGGGCAATCACGATCAGCACAGGAATGCCCACCAGCATAGCCACCCGCATTCCGAGAGAGCCCATCCTTGCTTCTTCGGAAGTACCGGAAGCACCGGAATTTCCGGGTTGTGGGGCGGCGACGGTATCGGAACGCAACGATCCGCACAATTCACACCGGTCGGCATCCTCCACGATCCGGGCGCCGCAATCCGTACAAATCAGGTTACCCATGGGATCGGCCCATCTCGCTTCCCCGGCTGAGCCTTACCGCCGTATCCACCCTGCTGCGCAGGCTTCTGGAAGGACGGAACATCGGCATATACCGCGCCGCGACCGGAACTTCCTCGTTCGTGCGCGGATTGCGCGCCTTGCGAGGCTGCCGGTACTTGACATGGAAGGTCCCGAACCCCCGAAGTTCAATACCTTCTCCTGATTCCAGCGCCTCCGAAACACAGGAAATAAAGCCGTTGATGACCGCTTCCGTTTCAATTCTGGTCATTCCCGTACCCGTGGCAATGCGTTCGATGATGTCAGATTTCGTCACCGTCGTGGAAGGTTGTTTCAGAAAAATGCGATACGTCGTATACCCGCTTCCTTAACGCCGTGCCGGGCACGTCGTTTCCGGTTGTTCGGACTGCAACGCGCGCCTGATTCAGGAACAAGCATCCTGGAGAGGCATACGCCCTTCGTGGTGTTTCGGCGTCTTGCGCCGCACCGTCGCCACCCATTTTGCATGACGTACCGCCTATCGATTTACCCGATGATCCGTATTTCACCCACCGTTTCGCTGTTTCTCATCGGTTTGTTGTCGGCGTCAAGCGGGCAGGCCCGCCAACCATCGGACCCCATTTCGCTGCCATCGCACTCCGATTCGAAAGGGCAAAGCCCCAATCCAACCGTCCATTACGAGATGGACATCACCGTCCACCCGGACCGGCACGCCATGGAGGGCCGTCAGCGTCTCACGTATACCAACACCTCTCCGGACACGCTCTCCCGCGTATTCTATCATCTCTACTTCAATGCCTTCCAGCCTCATTCCATGATGGCCGAACGGAACCGGGAGTTGCCGGATCCCGACCCGCGCACGGCGCCCCGCATTTTTGACCTTGGCCCGGACGAAACAGGCTATCACTGCATCGAATCGCTTACGCAGGACGGGAATACCGTTTCGCATCGGATATTCGACACCGTCATGGAGGTGACGTTGGCGCGGCCCCTCCCACCGGGCGGCCAGGCCGTTTTCGACATGACGTTCGTTTCGCAAATTCCCCTCCAGACCCGCCGCAGCGGGCGGGACAGCCGGGAAGGAATCGATTATTCCATGACGCAATGGTATCCGAAACTCGCACAATACGATGCGCGCGGATGGCATGCGGACTCCTATGTCGGCCGGGAATTTTACGCCCCGTTCGGAACCTTCGACGTACGCATCACCCTGCCTTCCGAATACATCGTCGGGGCCACCGGAACCCTGCGGAACCCGGACGAGGTCGGCCACGGCTATGCAAGCGATTCGCTCAATACGGATCCCCCTGCGGCGCAAACCGATTCGCTGACCTGGCGTTTTTACGCGGAAAATGTCCATGACTTCGCCTGGTCCGCCGACCCGGACTACGTCCACGATGTGCTCGACACGGAGGCGGGCTACACGATTCACCTGCTCTACCAGCCGGATGTCGCCGAAGTATGGCAAACGCTCCACGAAGCCGCTCCGAAGATTATGGCGTTCTTCGAGGAACGCTACGGTCCCTATCTCTATCCGCAGATGACCATTGCGCAAGGCGGAGACGGCGGGATGGAATACCCGATGATTACCCTCGTAACGGGCAGGCGGTCTCCCCCCTCCCTCCATGGGGTAACGGCGCACGAAGTGGCGCATATGTGGTTCTACGGAATGATCGGGTCGAACGAAGCCGATCATGCGTGGATGGATGAAGGATTCACGAATTACGCAACGCGCGAAGCGCTGGCGCACCTTCGCGGACAACCGCGGCCGTCGCATGCGGGTGCGCTGGCCGGTATCCTGAATATGAAGCGCCTGGGCCTCTTCGAGCCGTTGAATACCCCCAGCGACTGGTTCGATACGAACGTCGCCTATGGCGTGTCCTCCTACTCGGGCGGCGAAATGATGCTCGACATGCTGGGCTACGTTATCTCCGATTCGCTGCGCGACCGGTTCCTGCTCGAATACCACCGGCAATTCACGTTCCGGCATGCCGGTCCACACGACGTGGAGCGCGTTGCCGAGCAGGTATCGGGCATCCGCCTCGACTGGTATTTCCAGCAATTCGGGGATGCAGACTGGGAATTGGACTACGCGGTGCGGAGATTCAGACCAACCCGGGACGGAACCGCATGGCGCGCGACCATGACGCTGAAAAGGCTTGGACGAGCCGTCATGCCCATCGACCTGCAAATCACGCTCGAAGACGGGTCGGTACAGTGGGTGCATATCCCGCTGGGCGTCATGCAGGGGCACAAGCCGGTCCCGGAGGACTGGATCGTGGCGGCGCCCTGGGCCTGAACCTCGCCCGAATACGCGTTGGAAGTCATGCTGCCGGTCAGACCGCGTAGCGCCGAAATAGACCCGTACGTACGGACCCCGGAATCGGACCGGCTCAACAACACCACGGCGCGACCCGTAGAAATTTCTTTCCTGAAACCCCCTTCCCCGAACATGCGCCGGTTCGCCTACGGATGGCGTCCTCTCGTACAGGTCTCGCAATTCTGGGGTCTCGGCGCAGGGGTGCAATACCGCGGAACGTATCCCCTCGCCGGGAAGGAAAGAAAGGGTATGGTGAAGATCTGGCCGCAGGTGCTCTTCAGCGAAGGAAACGACCCGGACGTCAGTTATTTCCTGGCGGATCACGAGCCGTCGAATCTTAGAGCGCTCAACGGCATCGATTACGACCTCTCCGCCTCGGAAGAGTACCTGAAGGGGTACCTGATAAACTGGTCGGCCCGGGCACAGAAACAATTGGGCGTTGACCAGATCGACTTGCAGGCTTCCTTTTCGGATCCGGACGATCTCCTGCGACCGAGAAGCCGCCGCCTTACGGTCGGTGCAAAGGGCCGTTTCCTGGTGAGCGACCGCGCCAGGACCCGCTACACGTCCAGCCTCCACCTGCGGGATATGCTTTCCGTCTACTGGCATCTGGAAGGAGCCAGCGACTGGTACCGATACGCCCTTTTCGTGGAAACAGGTGTAGACGACGATGGGCCCTACACGGCCAACCGGATGTCGATGGATCTGGCCCTCGGTATGCCGATCGGACCGTTTACGGGATCGGTGCGTCTGTTCTTCGGAGGCGGAGAGCCGGATGTCCTCTCTCCGGACAAGCGATTCCGCTTCGGGGGCGTATCTCTTGAAGAACAGTGGAACGACACGGCGTACCGGACTGTGGAAGGGCTCTTCGAAGAACCGTTCCGCGATGCGCCCTGGGTGGCTTTCGGCGCACCCGGCCCGGTTGCTTACATGCGCCAGACGGAGCCGTATGCCCGCAATGGACACATACACCATGATACCGATGCGCACGCACACCGGAACGGCGATATGGACATTCACCCGGACGAGGAAAATCTCCCTTTCGCTGCCACGGAAATGACCGCCTTCAGCGCAAGATTGCTGACGCCCCGATTACGGGGCCCGGCGTTCCTCCGTCCCCTCCGGCTGGAACTGTTTATGGGCATCGGGCATGTAGGAGACCTGAACGAAGAAGAGCGTGACGAGCGCCGGAAACGGACCCTGATGGACGCCGGAATCGGCGTGCGGTACGATCTGAATCGCCTGCGGGGATTCGACCGGTGGATCCGGCAATCCGACATCTTGTCGGACCTTGTGCTCGTGGCGCGCTTTCCCCTGTGGGCAAACGATTACGAATACGCGGACAGCGACGCCCCCTTCGCCTTCCGCTGGCTGCTCGGCGTGCAACTGGACCGCCTCCCCTGGGATTAACGCCCCCTCCAACCTGTAAATCCTGTCGAAGAAATGCTTCGTTTATCGACCCGTACGATCACAGCGCTGACAGGCGCCGCGCTTTTTACTCTTGCGGCATGCGGCGGCGGACAATCCGAACAGACTCCCGGCCAGAACAAAGCTGCGGACATCGTACGGCAGGCTGTCGCTGCGCACGGCGGCGAGCATGCGGACCGGGTGAAGATCGGTTACGACTTCCGGGAATACCACTACACCATCATACTGAACGGAGGAATGTTCCAGTATGAACGCGAGCGCCCGGACTCGGTCGGGTATATCCGGGACGTACTGAACAACGACGGATTCTACCGGGAAATCGACGGCGCGCGCGTAGATCTGCCGGAGGAAACGGCCGCCGATTATTCCTTCTCCCTCAACGCCGTCTCCTATTTCATGCTGCTGCCCTTCAAATTGACGGACAACGCCGTGCAAACCCGGTATCTGTCCGAGGAAACCATCAAGGGCGAACCGTATCACGAAATTGAAGTCACCTTCCGACAGGAAGGGGGAGGACTCGACTACCAGGACCGGTTCGTGTACTGGTTCCACCGTGACCGCCACACCATGGACTATTTCGCCTACGATTACGAAACAGGCGATTCGGGGACGCGCTTCCGGGAGGCATACAATGCGCGTACCGTGGGCGGCATCCGCTTCCAGGACTACCTGAATTTCACCTCGCCGGTTATCGCAGCGCCCGGAGACCCCATCGAACAAATGGACAGCCTGCTGGATATCCAGGAACTGGATACGGTATCCGTCATCGAAAAGACCGGCGTCGTCGTAGAGGAAATTGACGAATAGATACCATTCCGGTCGTATATTCCATCACTTCTTATCCATAACAAAAACAATCACACCATGACTGCAACCATGCATCGCACCTTGCTTCCCCTGCTCATCGCAGCAGGCCTTCTCGTTTTCGGCGCCGATTCCGTTGCCGCACAAGACATCATTCCGCCGCCTAATCCGGCGAGTCCCCGGGCCGTTACCCAAACTTCTTTCAGCGACGGAACCTACGCCAGCATCCACTACGGATCGCCCCGCAAGCGCGACCGGGAAATTTTCGGCGGCCTGGTGCCGTTCGGCGCAGTATGGCGACTGGGCGCCAACGAAGCGACAGAAATGACCGTGACGCAAGACATCCGGCTCGGAGGCATGGATCTGGCCGCAGGCACCTATGCCGTTCTCGCCATCCCGAACGAGGAAACATGGACTTTGATCGTGAATGCAGGTCTGGGCATGTGGGGCGCCTTTTCCTACTCGGACGAGCACGATGTTCTGCGCCTGGAAGCTCCGGTAAGCATGACCGACGACATCCACGAGGCGTTCACCATCACCCTCGAAGCGAACGAGGAAGGCTCTGCCGGCATGCTTTCCATGATATGGGATCAGACGAGCGTGTCCATTCCCGTAACGCCGGTGGAATAATTCGCCGGATATTCTCCCGGAAAGACGACGCCTCGCAAGGTTGCCTTGCCTCGTCAAAATCATGATGCGGACACGCCATGCAGCTTTCGGGGCTTGACGTCGAGGCAGAGGGCACGGGCATATCGCGCCCGTTGAGCCGGCAGGTCAATCTCCTTGGCATGCTTCTGGGGCAGGCTATACGCCAGCAGGCAGGACAGAGCACCCTCGACCTGGTGGAAGAGTTGCGGATGCTCTGCAAGCAATCGGTGAAGGAGAATGCCCCGGCGCCTCGCATAAAGGCGAAAAACCGCATTGCGGAGCTTGGCGAAGAGGAAATTCTTTGGCTGCTTCGCGCCTACACCGCATTTTTCCATCTGGTGAATCAGGCGGAGCAGGAAGAAATCATCCGCATCAACCGGGACCGGGCCAATGCCGGATCGCCGGAACACCCCCGGGCGGAATCCATCCTCGAGGCAATCCACTATCTCAAGAAAGAGGGATACTCCTGTGAGGAGGTTCTTGCGCTCTTCCGCCAACTGGATATCCAGCCGACGCTGACGGCGCACCCTACCGAGGCCCGGCGGCTCAGCATCCTGTACAAGCAGCAGCGCATCTCCCGGATCCTGTCCCGGCTCAACCGGGAGCAGCTGACCCCGAGAGAAAAAGAACGCGCCCTGTCGGATGTCCGAAACCAGATTGCCCTGCTCCTGTCGACCGACGAGATTCGCGCGGACAGGCCCAGCGTAGACGACGAGGTGGACCAGGGGCTTTATTTCCTGCGCAATGCGATCCGGGAAACCGTGCCGGATATCTATGACGACGTACGACGGGGACTGCATGCCTATTACGGAACATCGGGAGACATCCCCGTCTTTCTGAAATACCGCACCTGGATCGGCAGCGACCGGGACGGCAACCCGAATGTCACGGCGGCCGTAACGCGTCGGACCTTCGCAAAACAGCGTCTCACCGCCATTAACATTTTTTATGAAGAATTGGTAGAGCTGCGCCGGGAGCTCAGTGTTTCGAGCCGCCAGGCATCCGTCCCCCGCGCACTGTACGATGCGATCGCCGCCGATGCAGAGGATATCGACCTCGACGCAAGGGCCCAACGGATATACCGCCACGAGCCCTACCGGCTCAAGATAAGTTATATGATGGAGCGCCTGCGCCGGCTCGCACAGCAGGCGCAAGCCGAACTGGAGCAGGATGCGCCACACCGCGACCATCAGGAAACGGACAGTGCAGACAGTTACAGCGGCGCGGCTTTTGTCCAGGACGTGGAGATGCTCCGGGAATGTCTCGCTGAGACGGGCTACGAAACCTATGCCGAAGCTGGTCACCTGCAGCGCATTCTCGTCCGGGCGCGCACGTTCGGGTTCCACATGGCGGCGCTGGACGTACGACAGCACAGCCGCATCCACGAGCAGGCCGTAACGGCTATCCTGCGCGCCGCAAACGTGCACGAGGACTACGCCAGCCTCGACGAATCCGATAAAATCGATCTGCTTGCCCGCGAGTTGGAAAACCCGCGTGCTCTGTCGCCGCGCCAGACCGAATTGACCGACATGGCGCAGCAAGTCGTGGAAAGCTTCGAG
>JANQSQ010000451.1 GCA_028283985.1 Rhodothermales bacterium
CAGCCAGCGCACCCCTCGCAGCCTCCCGAAGGGCGCTTCACGCACAAACGTGAAGCGCTGAGCGAAGTGGTTTTGATCAGAGTATCCTTAATTACTCGGAAACCCATGCCAGGGAACGCCGGTAGGATTTCTGTATTCAATAGTGTGCATATCTTGTAACGAATGCGTCTTTTGCATCGAAATCGGGAAATATCCGGAACTTTTTTTGTTTGCAGGCATGGATTGTAACCGACTCGATACGATATGGCGCCAGGGAGGCCAAAGCTTTTCCGGCCTTGTGGCGTACAGGGCGCTTCGTCCAGGTTCTTTCAAGTAAACGGCAAACCATTCCGTACTACCGCTACAACCCCAGCCTGACCTATGTATGTCCCCCGTCAGCAGCGGATGCTGGACCAGTATCTCCAGGAGATCGGTCGCATCCCGCTTCTTGAACCGGATGAAGAGGTATATCTGGCCCAGCGCATCCATGGTGGAGATCAGGAAGCATTGCACAAACTGACCCGTGCAAATCTGCGCTTCGTCGTCTCCGTGGCCAAAAAATATCAGGGACAGGGATTGTCTCTCGCCGACCTGATCAACGAAGGCAATTACGGGCTCATCAAGGCGGCCCAGCGGTTCGACGAGACCCGCGGATTCAAGTTTATCTCTTACGCGGTCTGGTGGATTCGTCAGGCCATTCTGCAGGCCCTGGCCGAACAAAGCCGCGTGGTGCGATTGCCGCTGAACCGCATCGGCACGATCTCGAAGATTCGCAAGACCAGCGCCCGGCTTTCGCAGGAGCACGAGCGAGCGCCCAACATTGAGGAATTGGCCGAGGAACTCGAGATCGACGTCCACAAGGTTCGCGAGGCCATGCAGCATACGGGGCGCCACCTTTCGATGGATGCCCCGTTCAATGAGGATGACGACAATAGTTTACTGGATATATTTTCTGACGACGAAGACATTTCTCCCGACGAAACCCTTCTGGAAGAATCCATCAAAATCGATATCGAATGTGCGCTGGGTCTGTTGCAGGAACGTGAAGCGGAGATTACCCGCCTTTATTTCGGGATCGGGCGCGAGCATCCCCTGACGCTCGAAGAAATAGGCCA
>JANQSQ010000466.1 GCA_028283985.1 Rhodothermales bacterium
ATTCTACGAACGAAAACCGCTGCCCATAGCAGCATAACCCGACGTGACACTACACTTAAAACCGCGAAAAAAACTGTCCAGTTTTATCGGACCACTTCTTTTTAAGGTGACCAGGTACCGAACGGACACGTCTCGGTATCTATGTGAACGTAATTTAAGCCTGTAGTTTTATGAGACAGAGAAGTACTTTTCAAACTTCTCATATGGGCAACAATATCTCGCTTAAATTCTTCACCCCAAACAGTACCATCCGACGGAGCGATATCGGCGGCGTGTCCGCACTGATGCCGACTGTCGTCACTAGTTTTTGGATACTTTTTCTTTAATGCCTTATTACCTTCAGGACACCTATAGCCGGAATTGATTTTAGTGGGATAGGTCCCCCGTGTGGCAAGATATGATTTTGCCTGACCATAGAAAGCCGTCAATCCGGAAGATACGAGACCATAGCCATTATGTTTAGCTTCGTAGCCATCTCCAATAACGATAAAATCAGAGGAATTAGTACTAAAATGTGAACAATCGTAAGCCCACCTTGATCCTTTCGCTTTATGCTCTTCAACAAGATCACATACAGCCTGATCCACTTCTTTATCATTACACATGCAAGCCGAATCAGTCGTATCAGTACCAGTACCGGTAGAATCAGAAGGAGTAGTATCGCCACCACCCACAGGATTAGTACTATCGCCATCACCATGAGGAAGATTCACGGGAGGCGTTGGCTGTGTACCAGGCGGACGAGGAGCGGTTACGATTATTTCATCGTCATCGCCACTGCCGCCACCTCCACCAGAACCACCAGAATTACATGATTGTCCGGAAACGCTATCAGTACAAAAAGCCTGTAGTCTACTATCAGTACAAGTAGGCTGATTGCTTATAATAGTAGCGCTTCCGTCGGAACCCGGATAGCCGGCGAGATTCAGATCGCACTGACTGTCGAGCGCGGCGATCAGTCCGTCCGCTATGAGAGGGTCTACGCCATGCCTGAGCTGATCGGTTCTGTCTCCGGAATAATCCCTGATTACATAATAAACGGCCTCGTCGATCCTGTAGGGATCCCCGCTGTGAAGCTCCATGGCGAGCGCAGCGGCGGAAGGCGCGGCGACCTGTTTATCCTGCGCCATGGAAGAGAAGGCGAAAAGAGAAAGAACGATCAACGAGATCGTAAGTGAAAGCAAGGGGCGAAGAAAAGCAGTCATGGCGCAGAACGGGAAAAGAGATTAACGGGCGCGCATGTCCGCTAAACTGTGCAAGCGGGGTTATAGTTCAATGGGGACCCGGTCCCCGTAAAGTATGACGAATCGGTTGAGTGCGACCTTCCAGTCGCGTATGGGCCGGATGCGACATGCAATTTACCGCATCCGAAAGGAAGTACGAGTCGTACGAACGAAGCGCATCCGGAACGCTTGACGAGAACGGTTATGCCGAGGTCTCGCTCCAGAAAACGCCCAGACATTCGGTCGTCGTATATGTGCGGTAGACGATCTGGACACCGCCGAAGGCCAGACGGAGGTTTCATGCGATCTGAAAGGCCAGACCGGAAGTCTTTCCGCTGTCATCAGCGAAGGGCAGGACTACGCGAACAGGGGGTACCAGGTAGACTGGTATTGGAACGATCCGACGAAGTTCGCGGACTAAGTACGCCGCCGAAGGCCCGTGCGGGAGCATGAGGCGAGTACAGACGCCGGTGCAGGATCATGAACCTGCAGGGCGGTACGCGGCAGACTGAAGATCCCCGCGTTCTCAATCAGAGGGCGCGGGGATCAGTCGTTAAGGTGAAGCTGATCTTCCTGAACGACATCCCATCTATCAAGAGTGTATTGCGCCCAGTTAGTTCCCATCCCATTGAATCGCAAATTCTGCTCTCTTTCAATCGGAAGTATATCGATCACCATTTGCTTCAGGTCGGGATCGCCGAGAACCCTTGCAACGGACATAGCACCATTTGTAACAGCAGTAGCATTATCTGGTCCTCTATAAAATTCCTCCGCTCTTTCCAGGTAGCGCACAACAATTTCTTTCACGTCGGAGCGTATCGTAGGATCAAGAGGTCGATGCGTCTCGACGGTCCTATAAATTGCGAAAAAAGCACCATTTATTTCATCAAAAGTACGCCCAGGATCGTCAATGTATTCGATAATGTCGTAAACAATGTCCGGGCCGAAGTCAGCAAGCGCGTACGCCGCAGGATTGCCGAACTGGGTGGCCTTAAGAAGCGCAGGAATCGCCTCGGGCATTTTAAGGGCGACCACGTAATCCGAAAGGCCCGAAGCGAATTCGTGATCCACGCCCATGTCTTCCTGGTAATCGGGATCATTGAAATACAAGGTGGTTTGCTCCTCGGAAAGATCGATAAGCGAAAGAGCCAGACGATACGAGATTTTTTCCTCATACAGAGGATCGTAATGAGGATCAGGCAGCACCTCGAGGGCCTCCAAAATACGGCTCGCATCTCCACTCTCAAGGTCGGCGATAGCGGCCGCTTCAGCAGAAGCAGAGAGTCGCACGTCCTGCGAATAGGAAGGCTCGACACCGAGAAGAAGCGCAAGCGTAGCCGCGAAGAAACCGAGAAGCAGAAGACGATTCGGATAGCGCATAGCGACAAGAGGTTTTAGTTTGACCAGGTACGGTGCGGACATGTTTTGATATCTATGTGAACATAATTTAAGCCTTCTGTTTTATGAGTCTTAGAAGTACTTTTCAAATTTTTCATATGATCAACAATATCTTGCTTAAATCTTTCACTCCAAACGGTGCTATTCGATGGAGCGATATCGGCCGCATATCCGCACTGATGCCGACTGGCATCACTAGTTTTTGGATACTTTTTCTTTAATGCCTTATTACCTTCAGGACACCTATAGCCGGAATTGATTTGAGTAGGATAGGTCCCCCGTGTGGCAAGATATGATTTTGCCTGACCATAGAAAGCCGTCAATCCGGAAGATACGAGACCATAGCCTTTGTGTTTAGCTTCGTAGCCATCTCCAATAACGATAAAATCAGAATGATCGGTACTAAAATTCGAACAATCGTAAGCCCATCTTTGTCCTTTCGTTTTATGCTCTTCGACAAGATCGCATACAGCCTGATTTACTTCTACGCCATTACACATACAAGGCGAATCAGTCGTACCGGTACCGGTAGAATCGGAAGAAGTAGTACCCCCACCACAGGATTAGTACTATCGCCACCACCATGAGGAAGATTCACAGGAGGCGTTGGCGGTCTACCAGGCTCACGAGGAGCGGTTACGGTTATTTCATCATCATCGCCACTGCCGCCACCTCCGCCAGAACCACCGGAATTACAAGATTGTCCGGAAACGCTATTAGTACAAAAAGCCTGTAGTCTAGTATCACTGCAAGTAGGTTCATTGCTTATAATAGTAGCGCTTCCGTCGGATTCTTGACGCCAGCATAGAGTACACCAATCACAAGGATCGGAAGTATTGCCATTACTATCTGTAATAGTAATCTCTATAGGTACATCGGACGAATCGCGTCTGACGACTGTAAGAGGTGGTTCGGTTTGATTGGACAGAATTCGTCGGAAATTAAGGTGTACTGTTGCGACCTTGTTCCAATGCAATCAACCATACGAAACCCATGCCGA
>JANQSQ010000477.1 GCA_028283985.1 Rhodothermales bacterium
GTAGCATCGAGCGGCGAGGCGCCGGTCGAACGCATTCGGCTGCGTCCCTATTATGCCGCGGACGATTCGACAGGCGCTTATGCCGGCATGGCCTATGTCATCCGGGGATTGCAGCAACAGGATACGACGGCGCTCCGGCATGGCGTGACGTTGCTCGGCGCCGCGGCGGGAGCGTTCGGCGAAGCGCAGTATCTTCTCGGGTACGGGCATATGCAACTTGGAGAGATGGAACGCGCCGTGAAGCCGCTGGAGCGGGCGGTGGGTCTGGAACCCAAACCGGAGCGGCTGAATGCTTTGGCGCAAACGTACGAACGAGTGGGGCGCGAAGATGCGACTATTCGGGATTTGTACGAGCAGGCGCTGGCTACCCAGCCCGCACTGGCGAGTGTGCGCGTCAATTACGGACGCTATCTGGAGACACAAGGCGAACTGACGGCGGCGGCTGCACAGTACCAGGCAGCTGTTTCCGAGCATCCATGGCTGGAGGCCGCCCATTTCAATCTGGGAACGGTCCGGTTGCGGCAGGGAGATCGAACGGGCGCCGAACGGTCTCTCCGCGAAGCGGTTCGCCTTAATCCGGACGGCGGGCAGGCATTGGGGAATCTGGGTTTGTTGCTTGCAGGAAGCGGGCGGCCGGAGGAGGCGCGCGCGTTTTTTGAGCAGGCGGTGCGTGCAGAGCCGGAAAACCCCGTAGCCTTCGGTAATCTTGGCGCGCTGCATTTGAACGAAGGCCGCCCGGATATTGCCGTACGATTCTTTTCGAGAGCCGTGGAACTCGATCCGTCGTACGTCGACGGGTTGGTCAATCTGGCGCTGGCCTGGTACCTGCAAGGGGAGGACGACCGGGCGCGCATGTATGCGGAACGGGCGCTGCGTCTGGCCCCGAATCACCCGCAAGCCCGGCAAATCCTGGATGCGGTATGAGTGCAGGGGATGCGTTTGTTTTCGGTCGGGCGCGAACGGACGTAACAAATTCCCTGTGCTCTCCGTATAAAAGGTGCGCCCCTCTACCCTTTTCGCCAGCGCAGTTCGGGAAGCAGGCCGGTCGTCCGCCAGCTTATTCTGCCGTAATCCAGTGGCGCTTTTCAAAATCGACGGGCTCGAACTCCCGGCCCGCGATATGGCGCATGATCTGCTGGGCATGGACCCGCCCGTTTTCGATGAACCACCGGCCTGTTCGACGTCCTCCGCATACGGTGCCCGCGATGTACAAGCCTTTGCGCGTGGTTTCAAACGATTGCGGATCGAAGATCGGAGTATCCCATTCGTCCGCGGCGATTTCGATGCCGGCGGTCTCCAGAAACGAGTAGTCGGGACGGTAGCCTGTGAGCGCGAGGACGTAGTCGTTTCCGATCTCGTCCATCCCTTCCGGGCCTTCGATGACCAGAGAAGATTCCCTGATTTCCCGAACGACGGTTTCGAACCGGGCTGTGATCGCGCCCTGTTTGATTCGGTTCTCGAGATCGGGCTTGATCCAGTATTTGATCCTGTTCGACAGTTCCGTCCCCCGCGCGAGGAGGGTGACGCGCGCGCCATGCCGGCTGCAGTCCAATGCCGCCTTTGCTGCCGAATTGCGCGCTCCGATCACGGCCACACGCTGCCCGAAATAGGGATAGGGTTCCTTGTAGTAATGGGTTACTTTCGGTAAATCCTCTCCCGGGATATGCAGCAGATTCGGATAGTCGAAGAAGCCGGTCGCGATGACCACGCGCCGGGCTGCTATGACGTCCTTGTCCGTGACGACCCGGAAGGCGTCGCACTCCCCGTCTATTCGCCGGACGCGCTCGTACAGGCGCAGACGGATGTTTTCGTTTTGCGCCACGCGGCGATAGTACTCGATAGCCTCTTCGCGAAGCGGTTTGTTCCCATGTACGGGAAAGGGATGTCCCCCGATCTCAATGAGTTCGGGGGTAGAGAAGAACTCCATCTTCACAGGGTAGCCGACGAGGGACTGTACGACATTCCCTTTCTCCACGACCGCGGCGCGAAGACCTTCGCGCCGGGCCCGGATGGCGCAGGCCAGCCCCACGGGGCCGGCGCCGACGATAACTACGTCCGTCATGGCGCGTACACAGGAGGTTCAGGGATTACAGGGCGATACGGCGTTTCCGAAAGAAAGCCTGCATGAGTTCGGCGGCGCGTTCCCCTTCGACGCCCGATACGACCTCCATCTGGTGATTGAGCCGCTTATCTCTTGGGATGTCGTACAGGGTCGAGGCGCCGCCGGCTTTTTCATCGAATGCTCCAAACACGAGCCGATCGATGCGCGCCCACACGAGGGCCCCGGCGCACATGGGGCAGGGTTCAAGGGTTACGTAGAGCGTGCATCCGCGAAGGATTTTCGCACCGAGGGTTTCGCACGCTGCCGTAAGGGCGATCATTTCCGCGTGGGCGGTGGGATCCTGCAGACGCTCGACCATGTTGCGGCCCCGCCCCACAATCTCGCCGGCATGCACAACGACGGCGCCCACAGGCACCTCATCCTCGTCCCAGGCCGTCTCGGCTTCCCTGAGGGCGAGTTGCATCCATTTTTTATCCGGTTCCAGGAAGTCGGACAGGCTCATACGGACAGGCTCATGAGAACCGGCAGGATCAACGCCGGCGTCGGAGGGCGTCGATGAACCGGAGAATGATGGCGATTACGAGAAGGACAAGCAACACCGGCAGCACCACCCGACCAATGGCCGCGCCTACCTTGAGAATGAGGCTGAGCACGCCACCCGCCACGATCAGTACGATGACGACCGCAATCCACCTTAGCAGTTTCTCAATGTCCATATCGTCCGTAATCAGAGTATCCTTAATATAAGGCGAGGACAAGGTTATTCCATCGGCCAGGCAGTTCGCTCGCGTTTCGCCACCGAGAACAGGGACCTTGGGACACGCCTTCTCTCAAAACATAAACGTGCGGTTGGCCGCGAGTTTGCAGGATATCCCGGGCCCGATGTTTTGTTCGAATGCGCGTCCCAAGGTCCTCGCCCA
>JANQSQ010000495.1 GCA_028283985.1 Rhodothermales bacterium
GTCTGTAGAAAATGGTCTTGCACTTCGCATCCTCGGCACGACCCGCGACGACGCCGCAGGGGAAGCCTTCGACAAAGTCGCCCGCCTTCTCGGTCTCGGTTATCCGGGCGGCCCTGCCATCGACCGCCTCGCTGCACAAGGGGATCCGGCCTTCCATCACTTTCCACGCGCCTGCCTCGACGGATACGATTTTTCGTTCAGCGGACTGAAAACATCTGTACTCTACTACCTGAACGGGCTCGGAGAAAAAAAACGCGCGGCGATCCTGCAACGCCATCTGCCGGATATTTGCGCTTCTTTCCAGGAGGCTGTCGTGGATATGTTGATCGACGCCTTGGACCGCGCCATCGAAGAGACCGGCGTGCGTGACGTACATATTGTCGGGGGCGTCTCCGCCAACGCAAGACTGAGACAGCGGGCGGAAACACTGGGCGAGGCATGCGGCGTACGCATGCACATACCCCCGCCTGCATACTGTATAGACAATGCCGCCATGATCGCCTTTGCAGCGTACATCCGGCTTTCTATCGGGCAAATGGATCTGCCACACAACCCTGTAGCGGAACCGAACCTTCCCCTTGCAACGTTTCCGTAGCGGGGAATCGCCCGAAATGCATCCCCTTCCGAGATTTCACGCAACCGAAGCCCTTCTCATGCCCTCCGGATCGAAGCTGCCGGAAAGCCTTCTGCAGTCCATGCAGGATCTGATGGATCATTTCGGCGAGGACGCTCCCGACATACCGGCGCATCCGTCCGAAGACGACATGACGCCCTGGCGGCAACGCATAGACATTCTGGACCGCATCATGCTGCTTGTGATGAACGAGCGGGTGCGCTACGCGAACGCCCTCGGCGCAATAAAGAAAAAAATGGGGTTGCCGGTGTATTTCCCGAACCGCGAAGCAGAGGTCATCCGTAATGTCGTGGACGGCAACAAGGGCCCCTTGTCCGACGCCGCCGTACGGAGACTGTTCGAACGGGTAATCGACGAAACCCGCTCGAACGAACGGTACAAGTACCAGGAACCGGACGAAGACGAATAACGCCGGACAGAGGCCCTGCCGCAATTATTTATTTCAACAACACCATGTGCCGGGTCAGCGTGTGCTTCCCTGTTTCGAGCACATAGACGTACACGCCGCTGGCCCACCCGGATGCATCCAACCGCACTTCGTGCTCGCCTGCCGGGTGCAGGCCATCCGCCAACGTAGCCATGTTTTGCCCCAGCAGGTTGTATACGGACAGCCGGACCCGGTCGGAAACCGGTTGCGTCCAGGAGATCGAGGTGCTCGGATTGAACGGGTTCGGATAGTTCTGCGCCAGACGCACGTCGGAGGGGAGTTCTACAGGATCATCCGTGGACAGAGGGCCCAGAGGGGTGAGGAACCGGGCGCGAATAGGAAACACCTGCCCGGCGAGCGGCAACCACCCGTCTTCGTCGTTATCCGGGTCGCACTCCCCCATTTCC
>JANQSQ010000501.1 GCA_028283985.1 Rhodothermales bacterium
GGGGCCGCCAGCGAGAACCCCCTCCGCATGCGGTACGGACCGGGAGCGAATGTGGCCGGCAGTTACGCCTCGGGAAGACTCAGCAACGGCGGCGAGGCCCTGACGCTCAGCAACGCTGCCGGAGAACGCCTGATCCACATCGAATACAATGACGGCGACGTCTGGCCGGCGAGAGCGGACGGCGGCGGCAGTTCGCTGGCGCTGGGTCCCGCTGCCGCAGACAATATCGACCGTCCGGAAGCGTGGCGGGCAAGTATCGAATACGGCGGATCGCCGGGCGCATCGGGGCGCGCCTCATTCCGCGACGCGATTATCAACGAACTGCTTGCACACAGCGATCCGCCCGATGTGGACGCCATCGAACTGCACAACCCCACCAGCCGGCCGATCGACATCGGCGGGTGGCTTTTGAGTGACGGCGCCCCCCTGGACAAATATCGCATCCCCGATGGAACGACTATCGAGGCCGGCGGATACGTCGTCTTCGACGAGAACGACTTCAATGCCCCCGGCGCCGAAAACGGCTTCGCCTTGAGCAGCGCATACGGCGACGAAGTGCGGCTGGTCGCCGCGGATGCGAACGGGAACCCCGCCCTGTTCGCCGACGAGGTCGCCTTCGGGGCCACGCGCACCGGGGAAACGATCGGTCTGCCGCCGGGCGGAATCCATGCCTTTGCGCCCCTGCAGGAACCTACGCTGGGCGGTCCGAACAGCGCACCGAGACCGGCGCAGGTCGTGTTTCGGGAGATTATGTATCACCCCCCGGGAAACAACCCGAATCTCGAATACGTCGCGCTCTACAACGCGGGCGACGGCACAGAGAACCTGACCGGGTGGACCTTGCGAAAAGGCGTGGATTTCACGTTTCCGGACGGACTCCGGCTCGCACCGGGGGACAGCCTGTTCGTGACGGCTTTCGACCCGGCCCTCGAAACGGAAAATGAAGCCACGCTTCGGCTGGCGTACGGCTGGGACGATAACCGGAGACTGATCGGGGGCTGGGAAGGCCGCCTCGCGAACGAAGGAGAAACCATCGAACTGAACCGCCCGGACGATCCTCCGGCGGACGACCCGTCCTTCGTCCCGGAAACACTCGAAGAGCGGATCACCTGGACCGATACGGCGCCATGGCCCGAAAGCGCGGACGGCGGAGGGGCTGCCCTGTACCGGATCGACGTTGCCGGACTCGGCAGCGACCCGGCCCATTGGGGAACGGTGATGCGGACCCTCGCCGTATACCCGATCGAACGCCCGCCCGATCCTCCTGAGTTGTACGGCAGGACGTTCGATCTATCGGCGGCATACCCCAATCCGACACAGGGAATGGCCCGCACCCACCTGACGGTCGGCAGAACGCAACATGTCCGCGCCACGCTATACGACATGCTTGGACGCGAGGTGCGCAACATCCTGAACGGCACGGTGGCTTCCGAAACGATCGAAACGCTCGTCGTGGACGGGGGCGCCCTGGCGAGCGGCGTCTATATCCTGCGCATCGTGGCCGAAGATTTCTCCGCCATGCGGACGTTCACCGTGGTGCGGTAGAA
>JANQSQ010000515.1 GCA_028283985.1 Rhodothermales bacterium
CAAACTTCACTCCTCGCGCCTTGATTGACGCCGTGCCTGACGGAACAGAGCATTGCTGCATAGTGGTAACAGACCCTGGACCGATCAGTCTACTTCTTATCCCCTTATTGCGCATCGGAAACAGATTTTTACGTACCCGTGAACACATCCCGACTGATTTTTTTGGCCCTGTGCGGAGCGATTGCTCTTGCATGGGCAGGTTGCGGTCCGGCGGACCGGGCGGCGTTTCATGCGGCGCATCCTGCGGTCGAACGCCCGTGGATCGGCCCGGAATACTGGTCGAATCCGCTTCAGGACTGGCGCATCCGGGAAGGGCGTATCGAAAGCCTGACCCGCCGTGAAAACCGGAATGTAGCGTTGCTTGTACGGGAAGTGGCCGAAGGAAAGGGAGACGTGCATATGCGGGTCCGCCTCGGAGTCATCGCTTCCGATACGCCGCTGCCGGATTCGGGTCGGGCGGGTTTTCGTATCGGCGCGCGCGGCGCGTTTCACGATTACCGCGACACCGCGCTGCGGGGATCCGGACTGGATGCAGGCGTGACGGCCCTGGGCGGTTTGTTTATCGGCGGGTCTTCCGAAACTGCGGGGGGCGTGTCTTCGCCCGCGCTGTTCCCGGATGGGGTCTTTCCTGAGGAGGGCGTGTTTCTGGATATGCGGGCGATAGAACAGGAGGACGGGCGGTATACCCTCCGGTTGCGGCTGGGGAATCCGGATGGGGAGGTGCTTGGGTCTATCGAAGCGCCGGTGGATGCCGATGCGTTGACCGGGGGGCTGGCGCTGGTTGTCGATTTCGATACTGCCGGGTTGTCCGGCGAGGACACGAACCGTCCCAGCTTCTGGTTCGAGGACTGGCAGGTGAACGGCACACGGGTGCGGGCATACCCCGAGCGCGCGTTCGGCCCCGTGCTGTTCGCCATGCACACCCTGAGCAGGGGCACTCTCTCGATGACGGCCCAGATGCCGCCGCTCTCGGAGGACGATGCACAGGAGGTACGGCTGACGGTTCGTAACAGGGGGCAATGGGAAGAGGTCGGACGGGCCCCGATCGATCCTATGGCGCGCACGGCGACCTTTTCTGTGGCCGATTGGCCCGATTCGCTGGACGTTTCCTATCGCCTTGCGTACGATCTGGCCAGCGCGGCGGGGCAGCCGGTCGAGCATATCCTCGAAGGTACGGTGCGCCGCGATCCGGTGGACCAGGAGGAGATCGTGGTGGCGGGCTTCACGGGAAACAACGACCTCGGGTTTCCTCATGCCGATCTGGTGCGGCGCGTCGCATGGCATGACCCGGACATTCTGCTTTTCACCGGGGACAACATCTACGAGAGCATAGGCGGATACGGCTATGTGGAAGGGCCGCTCGACGTCGCGATGCTCGATTATCTGCGCAAGTGGTATCTCTTCGGCTGGGAATACGGCGAGCTTACGAAAGATATCCCCACGGTCGCCATTCCGGATGACCATGACGTGTATCACGGCAACGTATGGGGAGCCGGGGGCAAGGCCACCGGGCCCGGGGCCACGAAGAAAGAGCGACAGGATACGGGCGGGTACTTCATGCCGCCGTCCTGGGTGAACGCCGTACAGCGGACGCAGACCGCACACCTGCCGCCGCCGTACGATCCTGCGCCTGTCGAACAGGGTATAGGCGTCTACTACACCGACCTCGTGTACGGGGGCGTCAGCTTCGGAATCATCGAGGACCGCAAGTGGAAAGATTCGCCGAAGATGGTGTTGCCTGCTTACCTCGACATCGAAAACGGGTGGGCGGAAAACCGGCCGACGAACCCGCCCGAAGCGCTGCGCACGCCCAACGCCGATCTTCTGGGGCAGCGGCAACTTGATTTTCTGGAGCATTGGGCCGCGGACTGGTCGCACGGCGCATGGATGAAATTTCTCATGTCCCAGACGATTTTCGTCAATGTAGCGACGCTGCCGCAGGCGGCTCCGAGCGATGTGGTGGTGCCCCGCCTCGAAATCTTCGACGTGAGCGAATACGCGCCCAACGACCGCATCGTGCAGGATATGGATTCCAATGGCTGGCCGAAGCACGGGCGGGACGCCGCGATCCGGGCCATCCGCAAAGGCTTTGCTTTTCATCTTGCGGGGGATCAGCATCTCGGAAGCACGATCCGGTACGGCGTGGACGCCTGGGGCGATGCGGGCTATGCGCTGTGCGTGCCTTCCGTGGCCAATTTCTATCCCCGGCGTTGGTATCCCCCCGTTGCCGGCGCCAACCGCCCGGAAGACGCCCCGAAGAACACGGGCGACTTTCTGGATGGATTCGGCAATCACATGACGGTGCTTGCGGTCTCCAATCCCTATGAGACCGGCATGGAGCCGAGAAATCTGTACGACCGGGCCCCCGGCTACGGGATCGTGCGGCTGAACCGGGAAGCGCGTACCCTGAATATCGCCAACTGGCCTCGCCACGTGGATCCGGAAGACGGCGCGCCGTACCCCGGGTGGCCCATCGCCATCGGGCAGATGGACAATTACGACAGAGAGGCGGCAGCCTGGTTGCCGCAGATTCAGGTGCGCGGGATGGAGGACCCTGTCGTACAGGTGATCGATGAAGCTTCCGGCGAGATCGTCTATACGCTGCGCATTGCCGGGGCGACATTCTCCCCGAAGGTGTTCGCCGCGGGTTCCTACACGCTGCGCGTCGGCGACCCGGACGGCGCCATGCAGACCTTCACGGGCGTCCGGAGCGCAGCATCTCCCGATGCTTCTGTGCTGGACATCGTGTTTGGAGGGTAGG